>JAHJLU010000530.1 GCA_018821745.1 Myxococcota bacterium
CGGCCAATGTCATCTCCTACGGCGTGCTCTTCGCCTTCGCCCTGGGAGGCTGGACCACCGTGGGACAGTACTGGGAGACCCTGTGGAACACCACCATGCGCATCAGCGGCATGGGCTGAACCCAGCGCACACGCCCCTTCGCCGCCGGAGCCCCTCAGTGCTGATTCCTGGCGAGGTCTGCGAGATGCTTCTCAAGGGGGAGCAGCAATGCCTTGTGGCGCTCGGACTCCTCCGAAGGAGTAAGGCTGTAGGGGGCATACTCAGGGGTGGGGACTGGCCTCGGCAGAACATCAAAGAGCTGGGCCGCGCTGATGGCCTTCAGCTCTTTTCTGTAGGACTCCGGAGCCTTTTTCCACAGCTGCTCCAGGAGCTTCAGCCGAAGCTGCTCACTCCCCGTGAGCCCAATGCGGAGGGTCGCCTCCAGGGGAGGCACGCCGTACTGCATCATCACCTTGTACCGGCGGGACTCGCTGATCTGCCAGGTGTGCCTTCCGAATTCAGAGAGGGGCTGGCATTGACGGAACGGGTCCTTTTTGTGCTTCGGGGCCTTCACGGCGGCCAGGAGCGACTTACAGGAGGCAATGACTCTCCCCGTAACGGTCGCGCGCTTTTTGATGCGCTCCCAAGGGCTGGTGCCCAGGGGGAGATATCCCAGATAGTTCATGAGCTGCATGTGGCGTCGGCAGGGGCAGTAAATCGCCGGGTCCACCTTCCACCCGTAGGGGCCCGGCAGCTTTTTAGCGGCGCACTCCCTATACTCCGTGAGGCTCTTCTTCTCTCCACATGCCAGATCCTGCACCACCAGGTCGTTGGGCAGGTTGTGACTGTGTACCTGGGAGAAGAGGATGCTGCTGCCTGAATAGAAAGCCTCACGGCGGGTCCCCATGAACTGCAGCGAATAGGCGATGGGCCAGGGGAAAGGCTTGCCCCCCTGTGTGACAAGAGAATGGAGCGCAGCAGCGCCCTCAGAGGTCATGGCACCCTTGGGTATCGCCCGGGCCACCTCCATGGCGTAGACAGGATCCCCCAGGGTCTTGGTGGAGGCGATGAGGCGCGGCAGCATTTCACCGCTCACCAGAGGGCTCCTGAGCCGCAGGAGCGCCTTGACCACCGCCGCGCTGCGGGAGAGCATCCTCTCATAGTCCCCCGAGCGATTTGGCGCTATCCAGCGTACCGTCCGGAGGGACACATGCGCGTATTTTATCGCACTCTCCCCTTGCGTCTTTAATGCACTCGGCTTTGCGCTCCAATGTTTTTTGGTCACACACAAACCGCCAGTGCTGTTGCATCCTGGAGACACTGAAGAGGTGTGAGTAGAGCTGCTCCAGCTCCTTTTTTGCTCCCATGGCGACCAGCGCATCGATAAAAATCAGGGACCAGTCGTCAAAGCGCGTGAGCTGGGCCCCAAGGGCCGCAGTCGCGAGTCCGCATGCGCGCACGCCGCTCTCTTCCACCAGCTTTTTAACCCAGGCCCCGGTCTCGAGCCCCTTTTTACCCCCATCCAGGGCGCTGAAATAGGCAGAAGAGGCTGCTGTGAGCCATTTGGCCCTGCACTCCTCAACGGCCAGATCCGCGGGCACGGCGGCGGGTTTCTTCAGCGGCGCAGCGGTGGTGCTGGCGTCGTCTTTCTTCTGTGATGCCGCGCCCTCCGGCGACTTTGCCCTGGCAACATAGGGGACCGGAACCTCCGCGTGATTCCCCACTGCCAAGAGCGCGAAGAGCCGCCGGGGGTCGTAGGGACGCCCCCTGAGGGAGGGGTCATCGAGGTCAGTCAGGGCCTTCTGGCACCACTTTCGTGTGTTGCTGATAAAAAGACAGCGCTCCAGCATGGCCAGCACCGCCGGTGAACGCACCCGGGCGTTGGCCACCATGGGGAGCGCCTCGCGGATAAAGTCAAGAGTGGCACTGAAGCGGGCGAAGTCGCTGGTGTCCCGCCCTGTGAGCCAGGTGAAGGCCGGCTCCAGGAGCGCCATGACCACCCTCGAGAAGCGCAGATTGGGAGTATTTTTCTCGTCAGTGAGGGCAAAGATTGCGCGGAGCAGCGCCACAGTTGCGGAGTTGATGGCATTATGGCGCATCCCCTGTCTCGTGAGTTCCCCGAGCTCCCTGGTGAGCTGGGCCACTTTGTAGGAAGCGTCAACCGGCAGCACCCCGTACCTGGCAAGAGCCCAGTGGAGGTACTCAGCACCATCCCAGTGCCAGCCTTTCTTCTTTTTGGTGCTATCCTCGCACATTGCGCTGATGGAGCGCTCCAGATAACGCTGCACGGCAATACCGCTCCCTGAGCCCATGAGCCCTGAGAGGGCGGCCATGTGCGCCGCCGCGCCACCGGGAAGCGCGGGCAGCCGCTTGACAAAGAGCCCGAACAGGCGTTTTCCCATGAGCCTGCCCTTCGCAGGATCCACAGCTGCAGTCCGGTAAAAGTGGCCCATAAGCCGCTGCGCCTCTTTGGGCTCACCGCGGGCCTCGTAGCGTTTCACCACCCGCTCCCAATCAAAGGCCTGGGCCACAGGGGTCTCGCCGGAAGAGGCATTGCGCCGTCTCCCGGTACAGGCCGAGAGCACCCCCACTGACCCGATTATGAGGAGAATTATTGAAGTTCTCATTTTGTTCCCTCCCCGGGTGCGAACGTCCACGTGTGGACAAAAGAGGCCGTCCCCTTTGTCGGGGTGGGGAAGCGCAATATCTTCATCCGCTCGCACAGACACCTGCCCACCTGCTTGCCGGCGGCCAGATGTTTTTTGACAGTGCAGACACCCACGTGGCCATTCTGCATGATGGTCGCGCTGACGGTCACCTCGCCGCCGAGAGAGTTTTGTTTCATCAACTCCCGCCCGTAGCAGGCAAGCACATTTCGCCTGTGGGCTCTGAGCACAGCCCGGATCTCATTAACATCTACCGGGCCCTTGGACTTTGTGGATCTTTCCTTTACCGTGGGCACCACTTGTTTGACCCAGGGGTTATTGCGGCTTCCTCGGAGCAGCACAGCATAGTCAAAAAAGTCTCTGCGTGATTCAAAATGGAAGAAGGGCGGGCGGGCATCATCGGGCCACCCGTTCCAGAGGTAATCCGCCAGGTTCACGTAGTCCATGGCGCCTCCCATGGGACGGCGGGGCGTCTTTGGGAACGGTTCAAGTGCCACCACCGGAAACATGCAGCTCCCCGGGTCAAAGGGTATTTTCCCATGGGACACCTTCATGCTGCACTCTTTTTTTGGCCTGGAGCGCAGCGCCAGAATCGCCTTTTTAAGGGTGCCAAAGGAGAGCCCCTTGTGAAACACCACTTGAACCTCACTGCTGTACAGAGGCATCCCATCCCCCGGCGCCACAAGGCCGGCAGGGAAATTGGGGACAAACCAGGCATCATGGAGACGTTTTTGTACCCGGCGCCACCCTTGTGCCAGGGGGATGCGCTCCATTTTCAACTCCCGCTTGTAGTTGTGGTGCTGGAGAACCATGATCCGCACCGTGAGGGCGCGCTGAGTGAGCTCCAGAACAATTTGACGCATGGGGTTTTGGTGGGCATCAGACCCCTGCACGTGACGAAAGAGGGCCCAAAACAGCTGGGGAAACAGCTGGCTTTGAGGCGTCTTTGTTTCCTTCTCTTTGCGCACCAGGGCCGCGTTCCGGAAGATGTTCACCCGGGGTCTGTGATCATCCACCTCAATGAACCCCTCCTTGTGCACACCGCGCCGCTCGTGCCACTTCGCGCCACCGGGGAGGGTGTAGTTGCACTCGTGGCGGGAGAGGATCACGGGAGTGAGCGTGTTGGCACGGGGGTTGTCGTGACCGGGGGTCGCAAAGAGGAGCCCCGTGAAGCCCTCCTTCGCCGCTGCTGAGTAGATGGTCTGAAACAGCGAGAGGGGCATGGCATCGGGGGCGTCGAGCATAAAGCTCCCGGAAAAGGCCTCCACCGTGAGGGGCTTTTCTGAATCGGGGATCTGCGGCTGTGTGCTGCTGCCCGGGAGGCGCTTTTCGAGCGGTCGTCCCATTGCGATGGCCCTTTTCGCCCGGGCCAGGGCGTTGGACAGGGGCAGAAGGGTGGTCCGGTTCCACCGCCCCTCCAGGACCATCTGCGGGGGTGGGACAAAGGGTGACGCAAAGGCGACCACCTTCTCGCCGTCCACATAGAGCCCCTCCTTCTGCACCACAACCAGGGGGGTGCGGTGAGGGAGCTCCCCGGCGCTCCCGTCAGCCATCACAAAGGTGAACTGCGGCTCGGGGGGAACAGACGACTTGCGACACGCGAAGCCCAAAACCAGCAGAAGTGACACAGCAACATACAATCTCATGGCACACCATAATCCTCCTCCCCACCTTACTGCGCTTTGCCCCACTTTTCACGGAAAAGTTATCCACCCCGCACTCTTCCATCCCCCTCTTCCTGGGACCGCGGGCATCCTGCCCGCACTCTTCTCCCCCTCTTCCCCGGCCCCACATGCATCCTGCCCGCACTCTTCCCTTCTCTTCTCCTCCCGTCTTCTCTTCCCTCCTCCCTCTTCCCCAGAACCCCACGCAAACTCAGCGTCACAACAACTCTCAACTGCCGTCTCTTTCCTCTCTGATCGCCTCAGCGTGCTCTGCTACCTCCTCCCGGAGAGTCCACTGATACTCCTGGTCCATGAGCTTCTCGAACAGGAACTGATCGTATGCTCCATAGGTATGGACCTCGTCTATGGGGGCCTCCATATCTTCGAGCTCAGCTAGAGTCTCGATGTAACCCCCGTCAGCCAGGAGCGACTCAGCGGACCAGAAAAATTCGCTCCACTGCTCTTCAAAGGACTCCCTCCATTCATTCTCAGCCTGCTCGAGGGCCATTTCGTAGGCCTCGGCAATCAGGGCGACGGGATCCTCATGGCGTTCATCATCGGGGGTGGAATCATCCCGCTCGTCCTCAAGGAGCTCCTCATTGAGAAAATGGGCACCATCCATATTTTCGTATGCGAGGTATTTGTAAAAGTGCTCGTAGTCGAGATCGCGGAAGAACTCTTCAATAATGGATTTCTCAGGTTTTTCAGTCATGGTTGATTACTCCTCTTGTGTTACTCATACCAGCCGCCCCTGACTGAGGGCGCGAAGCACTCTTGGGTCAGTTTGCTCCCATAAGAATACCAGCCAAACTCCACTTTCCCGTCTTTGGGAGGGAGGATATCTTTCGTCCTCAGTTGTTCAAGCTGCACAATCCTTATGCAAAGGTCACCACAGATCAACTCTCCCTCAAGAGGAAGACTGCTGTGCCCCTGTCCCTTGACTACGATCAGGTTCCCCATGGCTGGAACGGACAGCTTCACCGGGAGAACACACACTACCGGGTGAAGCCTCAGCACCTCCGTGAGCCGCCGCTCCGACAGCAGCCTCCCACATCCATGGCAGACCTTGCAAGCGCCCATTTGCCTCACGAAACCATCATCGGAGTATATGGGCCCGCTGCCGCTCCCCTTGCACCGCGGGCACGTCACTACCTTTGGCAGACGCTTGTCGTAGGAGGGGTTGTGCTCAAAGCGGGTGTACCGAAGCGCGCGGACACTGGAGAGCGGTTCCCCCTCCCGAAGCACCAGGGTGAGATGGATGTCCCACAGATCCATGAATACAGGGAAATCTGTGTACTCCGTCAAATGGATCGCCTCCACCAGCTGGATACGGATGTTGTTGCGGTAGAGGCGCTCATAGTGGGCCGTAAGATCCCGGTATTTTATAAAGGACTCCCCGAGCCGGAAGCGCTCCTCGGGTGTGGCGGACCACCCAGCCGTGGGACGCCGACGGCCCTGCGTGATGCGTCTCCCGAAAATGTATGCGGCGGCGCGGGCAAGCTCCATCATGGTTTTATAGCTCCATGGCCGGAACACCTTCCGGATAAATTGCTCCTGCCTTATAAACCCGATTACGACGTCGCTCCGTTCAGCGCCTGGTTGAATATCCAGCACGTCACAGGCTCTCTTATAACTGCCACTCATTGCCCGCTCCTCTCTGCGCCGGTGCCAAAAGTATGGACCGGGCGCTGCTGTTATCAATCCCATTAGGGCTTCCCCGGAGCCAAAGCGCCCCGCAACACAAGAATAATCAACAGAAAAACATAAAACCTTCCGGGCAATATGCCCATAAAGTAATTATACCTGTGGCGAGGTCAGAAATTGTCTCAGCGCAAAGATTTATGCCGCAGAAGACAGGGGCTGAATCTGTGAGTGGGAGCAACAAAAAAAGGAGCCGAAGCCCTTGTAAACATGGGGACAGTTATTTTAAGGGGTCACACGAAACAAGGTGGCCGGGCGCTACCCTGAAAGTCCCGAATCCAATGTTTCACAGTGGCTGTTTCCCGGTGGGCTGCAAGGTGGTAAGGGCCGCGCAGTTGTCATCTCCAGAAATTCCTGAAAATGCTGCAATACCAATCACATAAAAACGAACGGACATTTTCTGACCGTGCCTGGAGTACTCCTTGAGTACGAGCGCGGCGCCCTCCCTGGCACATCACCCCCGCGCAAAAAGGAGAAGTCCATGCAGCGCGTTGAACTGAGCGATTCCACTGGGTTCACCCTCCACTGCCCCTTCTGCGGTGAGCAGGTCATGAACGATGAGGCGATTGATGAATGCGAGCATACGCTCCTGACCGCCTCGGACGCCGGTTTTGAGTACATCGACCCGCGGCTGGGGATTAGTGAGGATCCCGACCTCGACGAGGAGGACACCATCGACGAGTTCACCGACAGGCACTCGAGTACCCCGACGCCGTGAAGTTCGCCATTTACCACCCGCCGCCGAGCTTCTTCGGCGGGTACTTCATCTTCGCCCCTAAGTGACCCCGGAATGCCCCGGATGAGCTCAACGGGACGGCTTACACCATAAGGAGGACCACATGCGTAAACACACAGGAATTGTCGTCGGAGCAGGGCTTGGCGTTGTCGGCTGCTTGATGACCTGGGGCACAGTCAGTGCGGGGATCTTCTCCAAGTCTGTCAGCGGGATGGAAACGGGCGACGGCCCTGTCTTCCTCACCATTTTCATCATCGTCGGGGTCATCTCTCTCATGGCGTGGCTCAGCGACGGGGAGAGTTCCTTGCTGGCCGTCCTCGCTATCCTCGCGGGGCTGGGGCTCATTGTGGGCGGCGTCATGGACATGGTCGGTCTGGCAGAGAAGGCCAACCTGGCGAAAAATGACGATATCAAGCTCAGTATTGAAATCGGCGCCGGTCTCTACATGGTGATAGGGGGCGCGGTCATGATGTTGCTGGGGGGCATCACTGACTTGGTGGGCGAATCGAAGAAGCCCACCACCACCACGCCCCCGCAGCCAGC
Source organism: Myxococcota bacterium (assembly GCA_018821745.1). GTDB lineage: Bacteria > Myxococcota_A > Polyangia > HGW-17 > HGW-17 > SZUA-580. The sequence goes on from JAHJLU010000530.1 coordinate 7,290, forward strand.
GACGGCGCCACCACTGACTCAGCCCGCCGGACCACCAGCCAGCATCCCCTGCCCCTCCTGCGGCGGTGACACCATGGCCTCGGCCAAGTTCTGCGCCCACTGCGCCGCCGCGCTTCCCTCACAGGACCTCACCCTGGACTGCCCCGCTTGCCACAAGAGCGTCGCCATCGGCTCCACCTTCTGCCCCCACTGCGCCGCCAAAATGCCCGGCTTCAGGATGTGACAAGCCACGACGCAGACGTTTAACTAAAACTCCAGGATGTTGCTCACGGAAAATCGTTCGGTGATGGGGGTTCTGCGCGGCACGGTCGTCACCGTGGTGACGCTTCGCACCTGCTCTTCCCCCACGATCCTTATCACCTTCTCCAGGTTTTTGGGTATCCTGCCGCTCTCATCGTGCCATTTGCACTCATAAAGGTGGAGGAGATTCCCCTCGGGGATTACAAAGTCCGCCTCGTGCCCGTCTTTGTCACGGAAGTAGTATATTTCATCCGGTCTCCCCTGGTTGTGCAGGCTGCGCAGCAGCTGGCCAAAGGCGAGGGTCTCATAGTA
>JAHJLU010000531.1 GCA_018821745.1 Myxococcota bacterium
TGTTTGGGTATTGGCGTTGGCACGTGGGCACGAAGAGCGCCGGGGCTGCGACCCCCAGCGTGAACTCCGAGGAGAAAACATGCGCCGAGGCCTAACGTTGGGCAAGTTTGCCCCTTTCCATCGGGGCCACCAGATGCTGGTGGAAACCGCCTTGACCGAGGTGGACGAACTTTTCGTCATGGTCTACGCCACGGACGTGACAGATGTGCCTTTACAGGTTCGCGCCGGATGGATCCGAGAGCTGTACCCTACGATCCGGATCATCGAGGCGTGGGACGGACCAGATAGCTATGGTGACACGCCGGAAATCTGTCGCGAGCAGGAAAACTACATTCTTGAGAAGCTCAATGGGCTATGCATTACACATTTCTATTCCAGCGAGTTCTATGGAGATCACGTCAGCCGGGCTCTTGGTGCGGTGGATCGCAGGATCGATGAGGTGCGCAAGGCCGTGCCAATCAGCGGGACGGCTCTCCGCGAGGACTACTTCGCGGGACGGCAATACCTCGCCCCCTTGGTGTATGCCGGCTTGATCACGAAGATCTGCTTCCTGGGCGCACCCTCGACAGGCAAAACTACCCTCGCGCGAACTATGGCTGAACGACACAATACGGAATGGATGCCGGAGTACGGCGCAGAGTTCTGGCTTGCACACAATGTTGACCGGCGAATCACTCTGGATCAGTTTGAGGAGATCGCGCCAGAGCACATTAAGAGAGAGGATGCGCTGACACTTCAGTCCCGTAAGTACCTCTTCTGCGACACGAACCCGATCACAACGTATGTCTTTGCGAAAGACTATCATGGGAGCGCTGGTCCAGTTCTGACCCAACTGGCGACGGAAGCGGAGAAACGGTACGACTTGTTCTTCCTCTGCGATATAGATATTCCCTACGCCGACACATGGGATCGTAGTGGGGATCAGAAAAGAAAGTGGTTCCAAGACCAGATCGTAGGCGATCTGGCCGAAAGACGGGTGCCGTTTTTCAGAGTCAGTGGAACACTTGAGGAACGAGTCTCGCAGGTGAACGAAGTCCTTCGACAGCATCGGAAATTCGGCAACGTACTGGACATCCGGCAGAGTGTTTCAGCGAAAGAATGCATCAAGCAAAACAAGAGACAAGAGAGGCCAACAACCACATCGACCGCTACAAATGAACCCGCCCCTGGCGGGTCCATTTGAGGGTCATGCAAAACGTTAGGTGAAGAAAATGAGTTTAGAAAATAATGAGTTGGTTTAGTGCAAGACTTCTTATTGTGAGTATCGTCGATGACGGGGAGCCGGAAGACAATTGCCTATGCGATTACCCATTCTTTGTGTTTCAAGCAATGGATGAACAAGAAGCGATAGCAAAAGCACTGCAATTGGGATACGAACAAGAACACACATTTAGAAATGAAGATGGGAATGATGTGCGCTGGGCATTTGCACAAATAGATCAAATTTGGAACCTGGGGGATGAAATTGATGGTAAAGAAATCGGTTCCCTCATGGATTATTGGAAACCAGAAAATCCAATCATGGCAAACCATCAGTTTTGCCCACGAGAAGCGGTACCCGATTTTGATTATACCAATAAGGACAAATAGCAAGGCGCTGCAGTCGACAGGCCAGGCTGTCACGGCACTTGCGGAGCAAGCACCACGCCAGTCAAACCCGCCAACTGAGCTTGGGCGTTATGGGTTTCGGTTTATCGCGCTGCTCCCACCCACTCGACTTCCTTCCGCTTTTCGCCCAGAGTAGGTGGAATTATGGGCTATAAACCTCCGTTTTTTTAGCCCACGCCTGCTTCGCGGAGGCGGTACAAAATGGTGGTAATTGGGAAGGTTATTTACTACCAATTAGGGTGGTGTGTGCCAATCAACTTTATGTGCGCGCTGTTATCCCTATTTGGGACAGGTGTTTGGTCCAGGTCTGAAATGGTCTGGAATTTTGGAGATGAGGATATGAAGCTTCGTAAAACTGACGCAGGCACAAGGTGCTATCCCAAATTGCGACCACTCCTTGTGGGGGGTGTTGTGAGCGCTGCGCTGGCTCTCGCGGGGTGTGCAAACTCCCATGAGAAGACATCTCCTGACAAGGGTGACCCGGCCCTGCCCGCCAACGCTCCGGGAGGCACCACGCCAAACTCTAAACCACAGGATCCACAGCCCCCTGTCACCATCACAAAACCCCCGGTGGATACTCCACCTGCCACGGTGGCCAGTAATGAGCCAGACGCAGATAAAGATGGCGTCCCCGATAAAGATGACCAATGTCCCAAGGTCTACGGGGAAAAATACAATAAAGGGAGTCCTGTAAAAACAAGAGGCGTTATGGTTATGCCCCGACATCCCTGATCGGCACAGCGACTGAGTTAGCTCCGCTGTCCACCCACTCAACAGAGGGAACCCATGAAAATACTCTTGATCACGCCTCCGTTACTTCAGCCCAACACACCCTACGCAGCGACGCCCTTGCTCACTGCCTGGCTGCGGGCAAATGGACATGCGGCTGTTCAGGCTGACCTTTCGTTGGATCTGCTGCTCAGGCTCTTCTCCAAAGAGGGGGTGAGGGCGCTCTGCCGCGAACTGCACGACAACCAGGAGGCTGAAGGGTTTTTGCCCGCAGAAGAAGATTATGCGGAGACCATCGATGAGGTGATATCGTTTCTTCAGGATCAAAATCCTGATGCAGGGCCTGTCATTGCTGAGCGGGACTGGCTGCCCGAGGGGCCGAATCTGTTCCGGGCCTATGAGCAGGAGGAAGCGTTGGGGTGGAATTTCCGGGGTCTTGACCCGGAGGATCGTGCCCGGTATCTGGGGAGTCTATATCTGGATGATCTCGCCGAGGTCGCCACGATGGCCGACCCGGCCTTTGGGTTCTCCCGTTATGCGGAGTCAATTGCCACCAGCCTGCCCCGGTTCAATGAATTCCAACAATCGCTGGAGGCAGAGCCCACGCTGTTTTCCCGGTGGCTGGACGAACTGACCGATATACAGATTCAAAAACATGCTCCTGAGTTGGTGGCCTTGACGGTGCCCTTTCCCGGGTCTCTTTTTGGTGCTCTGCGCATTGCGAGGCGGATCCGTCGAACCTCTCCAGGGGTTGAGATTCTCCTCGGTGGAGGGTATGTGAATACGGAGCTGCGCACTCTGGGCGATCCTGCCATCTTTGACTATGTGGACGGCATTACGCTCGACAGCGGCATGCTGCCGCTCCTCCACTGGGCGAACAGGGAGCCACTGGTCCGGACCTTTGTGCGCGAGGAGGGCGCGGTTGTGTTCCATGACGCCCAGGTTCCGCACATTGTCCAAAACGAGTTACCAGCGCCCGTGTATGACGGTCTGGAGCTTGATCGCTATTTTGGTGTCTTTGAGACGCTCAACCCCATGACGCGGCTCTGGTCCGATGGCCGCTGGAACAAACTCATGCTGGCCCACGGCTGCTGCTGGAGTCGCTGCGAGTTTTGTGACACCTCCATCGACTATATCAACCGCTATGATGCTGCCGATCCTAAAACCGTCTGTGACTGGATGGAGTCGGTAATGCAGGAGAGCCAGTTCAATGGCTTTCATTTCGTGGATGAGTCGCTCCCCTACGAGCTGCTTGAGGGGCTTTGCGACGAGATCCTTGCGCGTGGACTGGAAGTGGCGTGGTGGGGGAATATCCGTTTTGAGAGCCGTTTTCCAAAATCGCTGATCCAGAAGATGGCACAGGCCGGTTGCATCGCAGTGACCGGTGGGCTGGAGACCGCCTGCGACCGCACCCTGAAACTGATGCGCAAAGGGATCACCGTAGCTGGGGCTGCCACGGTGCTCGAAAACCTGGCCGAAGCGGGCATTTTGACCCACGCCTATCTCATGTATGGCTTTCCCACGCAGACGCTCCAGGAGACCGTGCAGGCGCTGGAGTTCGTTCGAGATCTGTTTGATGCAGGGCTTCTGCACTCGGCCTTCTGGCACCGTTTTGCGCTCACGGCACACAGCGGCGTCGCCTGCAATCCCGAAAAGTTTGCTGTCACACTCATAGAGTCCCCCACAGGAGACTTTGCCCATAATGAGATCCCCTTCCAGGGCAACTTTGATCATGACGTGAACGAGGTGGGCGAGGCACTGCGCATAGCGACATACAACTACATGCACGGTATGGGGTTCGACCTCCCCATCTCCCATTGGATGGATTGATTTATGGCAAGGAATAACCGGCTATTTGGAATAGACGATGGAGACATACCCTACGGCGTTGTCTTCGCCTGTCTGATAGGCGTCGTAGCTGGTTCGGTGCATGATGAGCTCGCTTTTGGTGGCCCCCAGGACCTTGGCTGCTTCCAAGCCAACAATAACCGGCTCGCGGCCACACATGTTGACCTGATTGTCAATCTGGGCATTGAAGAGGCCCGTTGAGTCCATGGAGACCATGGGGTCTATCACAAAGGCGTCCTTGGTGTTGACCTCTTCCACCGGTTTATAGTGGGTCAGGTCCGTGGTGGCAATGACGAGGAAGGGCTCCTCTATCCCCGAAAGCACGGTCCCGATCTGGTTTCCCAGGTCCAGCAGAAGTGAAAGGTCGGCGGTGAAATTGATCGCCACGGGGACAATGCGGATATTGGGGTTGAGGTGCCTGAGCCAGACAACCTGGACCTCATTGGAGTGTTCTTCCAGGTGCGCCGCCCGATCATCGACGAGGGTGGGAATCTCGTCCACGAGCTTCTGGGCCAGGATTTCGTCCACGGGGACATTTCCAAAGGGGAAGGCCCAGGGGAGGTCGGTCCACACAGCATAGTTCTCACCGTTGTTGCGGTGGTTGTTGCCGATGAGGATCACCAGATCGGGGATGGTGACCCGTGAGAAGGCCGACGCCGAGACGATCCCCGAGTATTGCCACCCCGCGTGGGGGGAGATGATCATCACCGCGTTCTCGATGGGATCCGCTGGGACGACCTCGGCGTACACCTCGTGGGTCTTCTCGCACAGGAGACCGGGGTCCATCTTGTAGAAACGTTCCTCACCCGCCCAGGGATATCGCTCGATGGTCTCATCGTAGGTCCTGTCGGAGAGGTTTTTACACACATCCACGGTGATTTTGTCTTCATCGCAGGAGGTGAATACTCCCATGAGGAGGGTGAGGGTTATGGCTAGTCTGATATACATTGTGTTCTCCACTCCCCCTTGAGGGGGCACCACATCAGGGCAATTATCGGGAACCGGCGTCGCTCAATGCGACTATTTCGCCGGGTCATAGGCCAGCTTTTTCAATTTCTCGGCGGGGACGAAATCCAGGTCCGCCTGATGGTCCAGCAGGCCCAGGGTGATGATCAACTGCTGGGCATGGTAGTACTTTCCGTCCACAAGGAGGAAGCGGTCTCCAAATACTTCAGCTACCACCGCAATGGACCCGCTCCCCCGATGGAACAAAATTGCCTGGGTCTTCGGGGGCATTTTTTCTTTTGGCGGGAGTTTCCTGAGGGGGTTCATTTTAATACGGTGCAGAATGTTCCAGACCTGCGTGACATGGGCGGGCCGCGTTGTCTTCTGACCTTCCCATACATGGGTTTTAGGGTTCTGCTTGAGCCAGGTGACGGTCACGATCCGTTTGTTCTCCTTTTTTTTACAGGAGGGGAGAATCGCCAAGGCCAGTGAAAGAACAATAATATAAGCAAAATTATGGTGGTTGATGAACATTTACTACCTCTGTGGGCCACAGACCCGCTGGTTTCTTTGTAGCAGAAAATCTTGCCGACTGGAAGAGATGGTTGCTCGCAGAAAGTATTGCTGCCTGAAGAAAATCACTTTTTCCCCGGGGGAATAAACGGTTGTAATAATCTTGTATCCTCACTATCATTGAGGATGCTGCCCCACAGGGGGAAAGAAGAGGTACTCTATGCACGTAGCCGCATTCGTCGCGACCATTGGTGTTTTTCTGGGAATCGTTGGGCCATGGGTCACCCTTGGCCGTCTGGGTTCACGCAGTGGAATCTACTATTCCCATGGCATTGTCATGCTCATCTTTGTCGGCGTCATGGCGCTGGGTACTTTTTATTCCATGGCGCTCAGGTGGATGAAGAAGCCTGTCCCCGCGTCACTGGTTTTTTCCTATCTGCTCATGGGGGTCGCCATCGCGGGGTACTCCATGTGGGTGAAAGGGACCATTGAGTTCGAAGTCGCCGATATCGCGGCGAAGTTTAAGCTCTCACAGGATACGCTGATTGGCTGGGGGATAACATCGCTCCCCTTTACGGGGGGCGCGGTGGCCCTGGCCGGTATCGCGGCCTTTTTCATGCCCGGGGAGGTTGGCGGTGAAGCCGAGACCCAGGAGAGAAGGCGGCTCGGGTGATGGCCCCTGTAACCATGGGCAGGTGGCCGGGGATTTTGCTGATGGCGTTGGGGCTCCTGGGGTGCCATCAGAAAAAACCGGCTACGGTGGCTGTTTCCCATCCCGTGCCCGTTGTCGATGTTGGCGATGGTCCCAGAACCGGGGTGGTGGATGACCTGCCGCCCAAACAGGCCCCTGTGGATGCGCTGGCCGTGAGAATCCGCGGCTTTGCCCCGGGTCTCACCGTTGTTGACCTCTCCCACGTGGTCCTCCTTCCATCCCATGTGACCCTGCTCGAAAAATTCAAAGGCCTGCGTGAGCTCAGCCTCAGGGGCGCGATCATAACTCCCCATGCCTTTCGGGCGCTGGCCCGACTCACCGCCATCACCAAGCTGGATCTGGCCCAGACCCACCTGACCGACGCGGACATGGCGGCTCTCACTGCGCTCTCGGAGGTGACCCATCTCGATGTGAGTGACACCTACCTCACCTCAAAGGGGCTCAACTCCATCGCAAAAATGAAAGGGCTCCAGCACCTCAACTGCTCGGGGACCTATGTGACGAGTCTTTCACCCCTGGCGCCTCTTCACAGGCTCAGGGAGCTTTTGCTCGCACATGCCTTCGTGACGGACAACCACGCCACGGTGCTGCGAAATCTCCCTTCCCTCGGTGTGCTGGACCTCTTCGACACCTATATTGACGGGTCACTGTTCGCCAAGGGGTTTGCGGGGCTCAAGACCCTGCGGATCGGGAAGAACCCACTGAAAAACTCCCCTGCGTTCCTTCGACGGCTCGGTGGCCTGAAACACCTGGATTTGTCCTACACCCAAATTACGGACGCCATGCTGCGACGCTTGTCCCGATTGCAACTGTACTCACTCTCCCTCAAGTACACCGCCGTCTCCGACAGAGGGGTGGCAGCCCTTGACCTGAGGAAATGCGAGGAGCTGGATCTGGAGATGACCCTCGTCTCTGAATCACTCGCCCCGATCCTGCGGAAAATGAAATCCCTGAAGCGCCTCTCGGTGGCCCACACCATGGCCGGAGACCGTGTCGCTGCGGTGCTCGGGAAGGCCAAAGGGCTCACCCGTGCAAATCTCGCAGGCACCCAGGTGACAAATGCGGGGATCCGGTCCCTGTCCGGGTCGAAGACGCTTCGCTGGCTCAGCCTCAGCGCGACGGAAGAGAAGCGCGTCACGGACCGAAGCGGCCTCTACCTCAAGAAGCTCACTTCATTGACCCACCTGGATCTCTCCCGGACCGCCTTCACCTCCAAGGGTATCTCCCTGCTCGACTCGCTGGTCTCCCTGAAGACCCTGGATGTCTCCTCCACCATGATGGATGACTACGCCCTCAATACTATCTCCAAAATGGGAGCGCTTGAGCGTCTGGTCCTCTCCAACACCCGCATCACCTCGGCCTCCCTCGTGAGACTGGCCAACCTGAAAAACCTGAGGGATCTGCGCCTGGCCATGACGACCGTGGGGCCCGACACGGGGCTCAAACTCAAGGCACTGAGCGCTCTTACGCATCTGGATGTGCAGGGTTCCAAAATTGACGACTCAACCATGGAGTCACTTGCCGGGTTTAAAAATCTCCGGTGGCTGGCGCTCCAGGGGACACAGATCACCGACAGTGGCGTTGCCCGCCTCACGGCGCTGCACCACCTGCGCCACCTTGATCTGAGCGTCAACCTCAATGTGACGGGAAAAACCCTGCTTGTGTTGCGCACGCTCCGTCATCTGACCTCTCTGGCCCTGTGGGAGACGGGCCTGAAAAATGCCGGTCTTAAAAATCTGAAGTTCTTCCCCTGGCTCAGAGAGTTGAACCTGCAGGTCATCCAGCTGGGTGACGGGGGGACCGCCTCCATCTCGAAACTGACGTGGCTGCGCCGCCTCTCCTACGGGTACACCCAGACCACGGCCACGGGAGTTGAGCGGCTGCTGGCGCTTGCCTATCTCACCGAGCTGAATCTTGGCGAGACCTTTGCATCGGGAGCGGGCCTCGCAAAAATGGGCTGCGGAACATGGATCCGGTCTCTCAACCTGAGCAAGACGGCCATCCACAAGCGCAAATTGTCCGACCTCTCCCACTGTTCCCGGGTCAAGATTCTGGACCTCTCCAAAAACACCCTCACGGGAATCTCCCCGGCTCCCCTTGTTGATCTCACGTCCTTGCAGGAGCTGATCCTCACCAGTGCGGTTGTCTCCCCCCAATTCCTCAAAACGCTGAAACAAAAACGCCGGCTGCTCAAGATAACCCGGTAATCCCCATGCCCGGGTCACCGGATCCGGTGGCGGTGTCTACTGCCAGTCGCCCTCGGGGGCGATAACCGTGCGGTTGCGGCCACTGTTCTTGGCCTCGTAGAGGGCGTCGTCCACCCGCTTGAGCAGGTCGTCCCGGGATTCCCCCGGATGCATCTGGGCGACTCCCAGGGAGATGGTGGTGTGAAATGAGGTGTGGTGCAGGTGAATGATGGTCTCTTCTATGGTCTTGCGGGCGCGCTCAGCTATGGCATAGGCACGCTCAATGCTGACCCCCGCGAGGACAATGAGGAACTCCTCACCCCCGTAGCGGATCACCGCGTCGCCTCCCCTGAGGACCGAGGAGAGGATAGTGGCCGTCTGTCTGAGCACCTGGTCTCCCACCAGGTGGCCGTAGGTGTCATTCACCTTCTTGAAATGATCGATGTCTGCCATGATGACACAGATGAGGCCAAACTCGCCCTCGACGGGAATAATATCTTTTGGGAAAAAGCTCTCCATCCCGCGCCGGTTGAGTGATCCCGTGAGGGGATCGACGGTGGCCAAGCGGGAGAGGCGGGCGACCTCCACCTGGGGCGCGCAGATTCCCGCGAGCAGGGTGATGGCCACCTCATGGAGCTCGGTGAAGTAGTTTTTCTGAGGATGGATGACACAGATGACTCCGAGGCTGTTTTTGCCCACGATGATGGGAACCCCCAAAAAAGAACCCATAGTGTTTTTCATACCCGCCCGGCGGGAAAACCGTGGATCCTGCTCGGCGTCGCCGGTCCGCAGGGGAAGTTGATTTTTTACTACCCAGCCCATGAGACCTTCACCGTATTTGAACCCCTCGGTGGGGTTGAGGTGAAAGGAGGTGGAGGAGCGGGCGATGGCCATGAGTTTTTCCCCCGTGGGATCGAGCATGCGGATGGAGGCCCGCTCCGTCTCCACGATGATGGCTGCGTATTTGGCAATGAGCTTGAGCAGCTCGTCGATATCCAGGCGGAGGGTGAGCTCTTTGGTGACCGTTATCAGCGAGTGGAGTATTTTATGCACGAAAACACCTGTCCGAAAGGGAGTTGACTTATTCGTATCATACTGCTTCCCCCGAGATTTGTCTAATGGTGATTGGAAGGGCAGAGGGTCAGTTGCGGAGCCAGGCCTCGGCCTGCTCAATGTCGGTGAAGAGCGCGTAGGTAAAACCCGCCTTGGACATGACGGTGGCGATAAATTCGTGGGACATGTCTTCGGGGGATTTCACCATGGCCACCCGTGCGGTCTTTTTGAACCCCGTTGAGGGCGCGTCTTTGTATGCGTAGATGAACCTGTCCCCGGAGTTACCAACGCTTCTCACATTTCGGACATCAAGGAGGAACCGGTGGGAACCGGTGGATTCGGCAAGTGAATTCGCCCTTTTTCGGAATTCCCGCGCGAACTGACGATCGATGTCCTTTTTGGGGATGATGGTCATGATGATACTGTCTTCGGTGAGTTCAATGTCGTAGAGTTCGGATGCGTATGCTTTCATGGCAATATCATTCTACTGCGCCCGCGGCGGAATGCAAATGGATTTTCCTCCTAGCGGATAATTTTTCTATGGCTGGAATCAACGTATGGGGAACTACAGTTTTTTGTGGTCAGAAGACCCGGTCCCATGGCGTTTACAGCTAAATAATGCACGCAAAACACAACTGCAAAAGGAGGGTAAGTCCCTTCATCTCCTGGGTCTCAGGGAAACCAGGAGCCAGGGAAGGGCGATGGCGAGCATGATGGTGAGCACCAGCAGGCCCAGGGAGATGCGTGTCCCCAGGGGGTACAGTACAAAGGCTGTGAGGAGGGGTGCGAGGCCCGTAATAATGAAATTATGTCCCCAGAGGGCCATTTTTTGGTCCCGCTGGCTTGATTCCCGTGGGGATGAGACATCCTTCCCAAGCCCCGGAGGGACGGCGCCTCTGAGCAGCAGGATCCCGGGAATCAATTGCAAAATGCCGATGAGAACGGCCAGGAGGAGGGGGGCAGAGTGGCTGGTCATGGTCAGCAGATTCGAGGCAGTTGGATGTTCTCCATCATGGAGAGTCTGCGGATTCCGCCGATGGAGGTGGCCATGGTCAGGGAAGGGGCGCCCTCACACACGGTGCCGATACACGAGGCGCCGGGACCCATGGCCGCAAGCAGCACCTCTTTGTGGTCGCTGTCGCACACAACGATGATTTTTCCCTCGTTGGCCATATACATGGGATCAAAGCCAACCAGCTCACACACTCCACGCACCTGTGGATCCACGGGGAGCGCATCCTCCTGGACCGTGATGGTCACCGAGGAGTGGTCACAGATTTCCCACAGGGCCGAGGCCACGCCTCCCCGGGTGGGATCCTTGACGCTGCGGATCCCGCTGGAGAGTCCCAGGAGCTTCTGGACCAGATGATTCAGTGGCGCCGCATCACTTTCAATGGTAGTGGTGAAGGGGAGCTGTTCCCTCACGGTGAAGAGCGCCGCCTCATGGTTTCCCATGGGGCCGTTGATAAGGACCGAATCACCGGGTCTGGCGTTGTGGGTGGAGAGGTTGACTCCCTCGGGGATGAAGCCTACACCCGCCGTGTTAATGAAGATGCCGTCGCCTTTCCCCTTCTCCACGACCTTCGTGTCTCCCGTAACTATCAGAACACCAGCTTCACGGGCGGTTGCGCCGATTGAGGCGATAATCCGGTCGAGAGACTCAAGGGGGAAGCCCTCTTCGAGGATGAAGGAGAGGGTGAGCCACCTGGGTATGGCGCCGGAGGTGGAGAGGTCGTTGACCGTGCCGCAGATGGCCAGCTTCCCGATGTCGCCACCGGGGAAGAAGAGGGGGTGGACAACGTAGCTGTCGGTGGTCATCGCTATTTTACACGGACCGGAGGGCTCAAGGACCGCCGCGTCATCCATGCGCAGCAACAGGTCATTTCCCAGGTGGGCCAGGATGGAGGCGTGGATAAATTCATGCATTATCCGTCCGCCGGCGCCGTGATTCATGGTGATAGTCATGGTTGTCTCCTCAATGGTACTTGAACCAGGCGGCACAGGTTCCTTCCGTCGAGACCATGCAGGGCCCGATGGGGAAGGAGGGCGTGCAGGCGGTGCCAAAATGCCGGCAGCTGTCGGGCAGGGCTTTCCCCATGAGGATTGCTCCACACAGACATCCCTTGGGCTCGGGAATCTCCCGGGTGGGCAAATCAAAGCGTGCCGAGGCGTCAAACTGCGCGAATTCCTCTTTCAGGGCGAGTCCGCTCAAGGGGATGGTCCCGATTCCGCGCCATGAGGTGTCGCAGGGCTCAAACACACGGAACAGAGTCTCCATGGCCTTTGTGTTCCCCTCTTCCTTCACGATCCGCGGGTAATTGTTGATGGGACGGCAGTCATGCGCCATGCAGGCCTGCACCAGGCGATAGAGGCTCTCCATGATGTCGAGGGGCTCAAACCCGGCGATGACGGACGAGACAGCGGAACCCTCGAGGAAATTGTAATACTTCCGCCCCGTGATGGCGCTCACGTGGCCCGGGAGGATAAACCCAGAGAGGGCGGAGTTTTCATCGGAGAGGAGCAGCGAAAGTGCCTGGGGGACCATCTTGTGCATGGAGAGGGTGGAGAAGTTGGGGAGCGCTTCCCGCCGGGCCTGGAGCACCGCCGCCGCCATGAGGGGGGCGGTGGTCTCGAACCCGATCCCCAGCAGGACCACCTGCAGGTGCGGGCTTTTGCGTGCCAGCTCCAGGGCGTCCAGGGGGGAGTAGATCACCTTGACGTTGGTGGCGCTTCCCAGGGTGCGCTTCTCGCCGGGGACCTTGATCATGTCGCCGAAGGTGGCCACCAGTACACCGGGTGTGTCCCCCAGAGTGATGGCGCGCTCAATGTCCGTGGCGGAGGTGACGCACACGGGGCAGCCGGGGCCGCTCACGATGGAGATGGCCGGGGGAAGCAGGGATTTGATGCCGTGGCGGGCGATGGCCATGGTGTGGGTCCCGCACACCTCCATGAAGGTGAGGGGGCGGGTGGCCAGCCGGGCAATCTCCTCGGAGAGGAGGGGGACCTTCTCTTTAACTGTCGCGCTGTGCATCTTCTTGCCTCACCCGTTCGTAGAATTCCTCGAACAGAGCCAGTTTGTCCATGGCCGCCTCTTCGGAATAGACCTCAATGATATACCCCGCGTGGACCAGAACCCAGTCGCCCATCTCCACTTTTTCCACCAGCGCGGTTCCCACCTGGAGGGAGACGCCGTCGACGGCGACGGTGACCAGCCCTTCCTGTGTACCCTTCTCAATAACCTGAACCGGAACAGCAAGACACATGGATTACCTCTTCTTCTGTACAGACCGTTTGACCGAAACAACCTGAGCGGTGACGACCGGATCCCGCTTGCCACGCCACGAGAGCATTGCCCGCAGGGTGAAATGCTTCTCCATGCCTGGCGCCAGGGACTTTTTGTCTCCACCGGGGACGACGGCAAATTGCTTCTCAAGGAGTTTTCGCCCGCAGGGGGTCTTGAAGGTGAAGCGGACGAGGACCAGCTCCAGGGTCTCAGTCCCCGTATTTCGGACCCGCCCCGACAGGGTGCCGGCCTCATACTGGAGATCGTGAACCCGGATCCCGGGGGTGGCGGGGACGGTGGTCCCGCCCTCGCCCGTGCCGGTGCAGGCGATGAGGAAAAGTAATGGCAACAGGTGAAAAATTGATGTTTTCATGACATGGTGGGTGTACTCTTTTGGAATCCCCATTTCAAGTCCTTTATTGCCCGCAGTATTTCTATTCTTGAGCCGGGGGGGTGATCTTCCAGGTGAAGCCATCACTCCCTTCACCTCCTCCTCCGCTGTCAAAGGTAGTGTCTCCAAAGGACTGCTTCGACCCCTGCGCTGTGTTGTGAGAGCCTAAACCACTTGCTTTTCCGCTAAAACAAAATAATGTATGGTGTGAATTCCCCCGGCCCCCATTCTGAAATGTGTCATCATGTGCAGACCAAATTTTCTCATCATCATCATTGCCTCCTCACTCCTGGCGGTCGCTTGTGGAAAACAGAGCCAGGAGAGTGGTTCAAAGCCCGCTGGAGATACCAAGGCCGTCTCCCCCAGGGAGGTTCCCCACATGAAGACTCAAGCCTCTATACCCCGGCACATGCCCCACCCCGGGCAGCCGAGCATGCCTGCCTCTGTGATAACCCCGCCGGCGAAAACCCCACCCGGACCCGAGCATCCCCAAAAGGCCCCCGTGAAA
>JAHJLU010000044.1 GCA_018821745.1 Myxococcota bacterium
AGGTGGGTCATTATCCCGCTGATGGTAATGCCGGGACAACTCTCCAGCAGATCCAGAATTCGGGGCACCTGGGAAGGCGCGATTCCCATGCGTCCCATTCCCGTATCCACCTTAATATGCACAGCGATCTGACTGTTGTGCCCCTTCACCCAGGAGACAAGGCGCTCCGCCACATCCGGGGAGCTCACCACAGGGGTCAGCCGGTGAGCACAAACCTTGGCCACCTCGTCGGGCGCGGTGATCATGACCAGAATAGGGAGTGACGTGCCCAGACGCCGCAACGTGGCACCCTCATCGGGAGTAGAGACCCCCAGATATTCGACTCCTGAATCCTGGAGTGCGAGGGCCAGCCGGGTCATATCAGAACCGTAGGCCAGCGCCTTGACCATGGCGAGAATCTTCACCGAATCCCCCAGATGGCCGCGAAACCTGCGGATATTTTCCAGAACAGCAGAGAAATCAACAATGAGTCGATTGGGGGCGATAGCCTCGAACAGGCGGGGAGCCGTCTGGGCGATAGTCCCCTGCCGAGGACCCTTGAGCAGCAAGGTGTCACCGGATCCGATTTCCGTGGAGATGAGTGTGAGCAGAGAGGCGCCATCGATGTACCGGGTGACCTGCCCGTTCCCCTGGGTCGCATAAGCGGCGGCGGTTCTGTCAAGCCCCTCTCCCATGGGCAAAAAGAGATGATCCACCCCGTAGGAGGCTGCCAGTCGCCCGACCTGGGAATGCTGCTCCCCGAAGTAGTCTCCCAGCTCGCCCATGCCACCGAACACAAATATGCGACGCCCGGAGTTGCCCGTGATGGAGCCCATGGACCGCAGGGCGCTCTCTACGGAGATAGGATCAGAGGAGCAGGCGTCATTGATAAACGTGACTCCACCGGGAGAGTTCCATATCTCCATGCGTGTCTCCGATGTCTCAAACTCTTCGAGGACCCTGGCGATCTCACCGGGGAGAGCACCGAGGAGCCAGGCAGCGCAGATGGCAAGCTCCGTGTCCCGCGCTATCTCCCGCGAGGGTGTTCTAAGGATAATGCGGCGGGGCATGGCCTCCCCCGGAAAATGGACCGTCAGCGCGACGCGGCTCCCCATGTGAACGAGCGGTTCAAACCAGGGAATCTGCTCCTTCTCCCGATTGAGGAAGAACACCCGGCAGGAGAGCTCCTCGGCCCAATTTTCCACCAGCGGCTCGTCTCCGGGAAGGAGCACCCAGCCCTCCCGGGGAATCTCCAAAAAGAGTCTGAGCTTCTCCCTGGCAATATTTTCCCGGGTCCCGAACCCCCCGATGTGGGCCATGCCGATGTTGGTGAGTATGCCGCAGTCCGGACGCAGGATCTCCTGCAGATACTTCATGTCGCCCGGTTCAGAGACACCGGCCTCAGTGATCCATAATGCATCGCTCATCTCCATGGAGAGGAGCGCGAGGGGGACCCCCAGGCGGGAATTGTAACTGCCGCGATTCCGCGAGACACCGAGGACAGGAGCCATAATCCGGTAGAGAATATCTTTCAGAATGGTCTTCCCGTTTGACCCGGTGACACAGAGCAGCTTTCCCAAAAACCGACGCCGATACCAGGCACCGATAGCCCCCAGTGCCTGAAAAGTGTCCTTGACAATGACCCTTGGAAATACACCGGGAGGGGCTATTTGGGCGGCCTCCTCAAGAAGAACCGCTGACGCACCGCACTCAAGGGCCGCCGGGATAAACCCATGGCCATCCACATGGGTCCCCCGGAGCGCAATAAAAAGGTCGCCCGGCCGGATATTGCGGGAATCCGTGGAGAGGCCCCCTATCATCACATCGGGACCATGGAACCTTCCACGGGTAATTTCTGCCAGCTCACGCAGCGCGATCTGCATCTTCCACCTCGGGGCCCACTCTACCATTGTTGCAGCCAACTGCAAAACCTGATAATTTACTTATATTATGGTAATCACACTCCTGCCCTGGATAATTTCCCTGGGGATCGCGGGCCATCACCCTGACCTGGAACGGCTGACAAAATCCACGAAACCAGTGCCTGCGGGCAGGGCCCGGACGCAAAACGGTCGAGTGCTCTACATGGACCAGTTCAAGGGGATCAAGCAGCTTGGCAGCTGGCGAAAAGACTATTTCAACCGCTGGATTGGCGGAGAATCGTCCAAACTCTATGTGACCTTCCCGGAAGTAATGACCTCCGGCAGTCAGAAGACCTACGCCGGGTTCTGGGCCAATAAAATGACCACGGGCGATGGTGAGCGCACGCTCCTGATCCGCGGGGATTACGAATTTACCTATTACAAGTTCACAGGATACGATGCCAACCGCAACCGCAGCGTCTATAAATTCTACAAGCTCCGCATCAATGGCGAGAGCAAACTGGCAGAAGACAGCCAGGCCCGCTTTCTTATCCGAGACCTTGAGGTACAGCAGTCCAATTTTGAGCAGAACTTTGCCCGCACAACCCTCGCCCTGGGGTATTACCACCTGCTGTTGAACACCAAGAAAACAGCACTTGCGGTCACGGTATACGCGGGAGGTGCCATTCAGGCCAACCTCGCTTCGGAGATTCCGGGCATGGAGGATCTCCCCATGTCGCCTTCGGGAATATCCAGCACCACGGGAATTGAATTTAAATTCATGTTCCACCGGTTCATCGGGTACATCAAATATCAGTTTTCCTTTTTTGATCCCGACTCACTGTTTAATCGAACGACCGTCCGACTCTCCATCCAGCACCTTGTTTTCCCCGATGACTACATCTGGGTCCAGATAGACACTCAGTTTCCAACGGGGTCCAACCTCCTCATAGGGAATATGTTCTTCGTGAGCTATCTGAAAAAATTCTGAGAGGAACCGGTTCCCTCTTCTGTGAATGGAGCGTGTATGAGCACAATTTTCGAAACCCTTATGCTGGTCTGTTTTGGTGCCGCGTGGCCTGCCTCCATCCACAAATCCTGGACCTCGCGGACCAACAAGGGGAAGAGTCTCAAGTTCCTCCTCATCATCCTCCTGGGCTACACTTCCGGTATTCTTTTCAAGGTGACGGGGAGGCTCGATGCGGTAATTTTCCTCTACAGTCTCAACATGGTCCTCGTGACAACCGATGTGGTCATCTTTTTCAGAAACGCCCGCATCGATCGCCGTACCGCCAGCGGTTCCTAGCGTTCCATCTTTTTGGGCCGAGGTGTTTATTCCGGCTGTGGGACAGCGCTACTTTTTTGGGGAGATTTCGGAACGTCGCCACAGGGGCTCGAGGATTGTTTCCAGGGTCTTGTCCCGCTGAACGCGGCCCAGGGAGAGGAACTGCTTGAGCTCCAGGTTGATCTCCCGCTGCTCCTTTTCGCCTTCTACCCCAACAATTTCCAGAGCTTTCAGAAGATAGAACCGCTCCTTGAGCATCCCCAGTGCACCCTTCAGATGGCCACGAAGGAGGGTTCGTGCATCCTGCTGCGACTTGTCCCGAACCCTCCACATGATCCAGGTCGCCTTGATGAACCCGTTTCTCATATCGCTTTTGTAGGCATGAGACATGACCGTGTCTACCTCGGGGTACCGTTTCAACTCCCACAGAGCACGAATCTGCAATGCATAGGGGAGGATCTGGTCTCCTCCGGTGAAGGCTGTCCACTGCTGAGCGACCGAGAGGAGCTCCCCGTAGGAGCCTTTCTCGAAGAGCTCCTTGGTGAGCTTCCCGAAACAGGGTCTTATCCGGTGTTTTCCCTTGAACATCGCCCGGCAGTAGGGGAGCATCTCGTCGGCCTTGAGGTAGGCATAGAGACGCTCCTGTAATCGGGGAGGAACCACCCCCAGGAGCGCGGTCACGTCGGGCCAGATAAATCGGAGCTCCTCCACCATGGGAGTGCTCAGGGAGGCCCCCTTCATGAAGGCTCGGTAATATTCGATTTTTGCCTGCTCCAGATGCTTACCCCTGACAAGATAGCGGGCGGCCGCGAGGTCTGGATAATGGTGGAGGGGGAAAAGCCAGGACCCAAGCCCGATCCATTTGAGCGGGCGGCCGTTTATCAGCCGCATCTCCGCGATACCACGGGCAGTGGCAATAAAGTAGTCACCGGGATACAAGGACTGGGATCGGGCGGCCTGCCGGGACATCCCGAGGAAATCCTTGTTTTTGTAAAGGTCCACAAGTCGATCCCTGGTCACCACGGGGGCGTTGGGCCACCCCTTGACCATGAGCAGGCCCCCCAGAGGGAGCGCGAGGATTAACCAGCCAGCGAGAACCACCCTGGGGCGCAGACCGAATGGCGCCTTGCCGCTTGCTTTTCCTTTGAGCTTCTGGGCCGACAGCAGCCCGAGAACAATCATGAACGGCAGCGCAGTGGAGGGAAACTCCAGGTTGAAATCAAAGAAATTCTGACCCAGAAGAACCACCACACTGGTGACCGCTCCAATTTTCCACACCCGGAACCTGACTCTCCTGAAAAACCGTATCGCCAGTGCCAAAGAAACGGTGAAAACGAGAAGCGCTGCGGGGATGCCGAAGTCGATCATCTGCTGCAGGAAAAAGTTCTCGGCATAGTGGGGCTGGACACGATCGGGGACGGTGATGTAGTGGGTGAAAGCTGAGGTAAACCCCCCCTTCCCAACGCCCATAAAGGGGTGATCCCGCAAAAGTCGGATGCCGTCCTGCCAGAATGCCACCTTGAGGTCATTGTTGATGGAGATGGGCTGGGCCAAAAAGGGGCGAACGATGTACTCCATGAGGGGCACAGCGGCCAGCAGCGCAAAAAACAGGACCAGGAGAATCCATCCGCGTCCCTGCCTGTGGCGGGTTTTGAGATAGAGCCCCATGAAGAGCGCTCCACCAAAGACCAGGAAGGTGATACCCCCGCGGGAGGTGGTGGCAACAACTGCGGCGGCAACCGTGACCACACAGATCCAATAGAGGCTCCTGAACCGAGCGTTGGCCTCCTCGATGGCCAGAGAGAGGAGGATAAAAAGATGAAACAGAAAATAGCCTGCGGCGTGGTTTTCACTCACAAAGGGCGCGAAGAAGGTCTTCGTCTGGACGGGCTCATAGATTCCATAGATTGCAGACAGACCGAGGATCCTGTGGGTCAGGGCCACAAGGGCAAAAACCGCCCCGGTGAGTCCCATAAAACGCAAGAGCCGCAGATGGTGACGGCCCCGACGGCCGATGAGATAGGCGCCATAAAACACCGAGGCATACCCCAGCAGTTTGACCGCCTCGAGCAACGTAACGGGGAAAGCATAGGAGAGAGGACCCGGGCCCTTTGCGCCGATAAGTTTTTGTATCTCCAGCAGATGGGGAGAGATACTTCCCATAACTGACAGGGGCAGGGGCAACATCTGGATAATGCAGACAAGGAGTAAAAACAGGATCAGGAGCACAGGTATTGGCAGGTGAAGCCGCTCCCGGCTGCGGCTCCCCGTAAAAACCGCCAGGGGAAGAGACAAAAGAGAGAGCAGCGCCAGGACCGCCTGGACATTATAATGGACACTGCCGATGAGGAGCGTGGAGAGAACAATCAGGAGGGAAAGAAGCGAGAACAGCAGCCAGGAGAAGGAGAGGCCAATCATATAAATTTTTCCGGGACGATGACAATGTCACCGGGCAGGAGGAAAAAATTGGGGATGGTTCCCGCGAGGATATCTTTGACGGAGACCCTGATTCGGTAATTCCGTCCCTTATAGGCGCGCATGACCGTTATCCCTTCACGATCCGCATTTTTTTTGAATCCCCCGGCGCTGCTGATAACCTCAAGGATGGTAATTTTGGGGATATAGGCGATGCTTTTGGAAGACTGGACACTCCCCATGATGATAATTTTCTGGCTCACCCGTTCCACAAAGGTGACCGACAACATGGGATTTCTGAAGTACCCGTCCCGGAGTCTCCTGATGAGCAGGTTATTCACCTCATCGAGCTGGAGGTTGGCCACCTTCACCTTCCCGATGTAGGGGAAGATGATATGTCCGCTTTTGGAGACCACAAAGACACCCGACGGCAGTTTTTCGTCAAAGGAGGAGACCTTGAGGCTGTCGCCGGGGCCCACGATGAGCGCCACCGGGGTGACCTCGTAATCTTTTTTGCGGGGCTTGGGTGTTTTCTGATTGAAGTGGCTGCAGGAAGAGACAACCGTAAATGCAATGATAAGGAGTAGTGCGTTCAGGTTCATGCCTTCAGCCGTTGAACAGTTCCGGCGAGGATACCCGCGGCACCCCGGGGAGCGTTCCTAGAACAAGTATTGAAGCGCAAGGTACACTTCGTGTTTCATGAAGCTCGGATCGTTATCAATGGGGAGTTCATTGGTCTGGCTTGTAATTCCGGAGGCTCGGTAGGGTGTCTGGTCCGTCATGAAGCTATAGGAGATGTTCCCCAGAAGGTTCTTGGTGAATTTATACGAGTACTGGGCCCGGAAAAAAATTACCGTATCGGAGCGGTTGGCATCTCCGGTGACGGCAGGATCCGTGTAGAGAATATTCACGTAGTTTATCAGAGAGAGGCCAGCCTGAGCCTGAATCATCTGTCTGTCCCCCAGGGGGATGAACGACATAAGCGAGAAATTATGGGAGTCGGAATAGTCGCTGATGAGGGAATCGGTGAACGAGTGGTTGTAGTTAAAACCGATTTTCAATTTGGAGGCCAGGGTGTAGGTGAGGGTGGCGGTGGCCAGCCAGGTGGCGGGCATATTCCCCGAGAGGCTCATGCCGTAACCACCCCCCACCGTGAGGGCCAGATTGATCCACAGGGGCGTGGAGACACCACCATAAAATTTAATGGGCATGGAGTCGCGGCTGCCATTGTCGAGGTACTGGAACCAGTCGTAACTGGCCGCGAGCCACAGGTGGGACTGGGGCAGGAAGCGATAGGCGACCCTCGCGCCCACCTCGTGGTTCAGCCGGTTGGCAGCGCTCATCTCACTGTCTTCAAAGAGAATCAACCCGAGGTTGTAGGAGAGCGTGGTGTCGAGGAGACCATCCCCGGGGATAATCTGGGCCACCACGCCGATCTGGTTCTCAATCCAGGACATGACGAAGTCGTTCTTGAACAGATAATGGGTCTTGGAGTTCCTGTTCATGATCTCGTACAGTTCCATGCGGAAATGACGGGAGGGCTTCCAGTAGACGACGCCCTTGAGAAACCCGTTGAAGCGGGGTTCATTGTAGGATCCATCGACGGTGGTCATTTCGTAGGGCTGATGATACTCCGCACCAAGCTCAAGACCGTATTGCAACTCACTCTCGGCGTTGAACCGCCGGTGCAGCTCCTCTGTGGTCCACTTTACCGAGGCGTTGAGTTTGAAGGAGAGGGCCGGAATCATCTCTTCATAACGGGTCTGGGTGGAACTGACCGTTCCGGAGCCATAGGTGAGGTTGGAGTCATACCCCAACCACGCCCCCAACTGACCGGCGACGCCTTTTTTGCCCTCTTCCATGGGGTGGGTGGAGATAACAATCTTCTCGTTGGGCACGGGGATGGATGACCCGGTGCCATCCTGGCCGAAGACCACATTCGGTAAAAGGAGAGTAAAAAGAAAGGGGATAACCCCCAAGGCCCTGTGACCTGAAATTCTGCCGGATCTGGATTTCGTTAAACTAAACATATAGTAAGCCGTTTATTTACCCTGTTCAATGATGACAGGTTATGACACGCGTCTATTAATAATAGGGCGTGGCGGTGGTCCAGGTGAGATCCACGGACCAGTCCGGGTTTTCAATGAGACCAGGGGAATTGGTATCCATAAATTTGTTAAAATTGATGATAGGCTCATCGGGATCGAAAGAAACTTCTGTTGGGTGGGTCGCCTTGAGCTCAAACCCTTCACCGCTGGAGAATTTTTCGTCTCCAATGCAGCGGGAGGCATTGAGCACCTGCTCATCGATCTTGCCGTCGATGACAGCGATCTTCTGGAACCCCAATGATACTCGCTCTTTCAGGGAACTCGCGTCGGCACTCTTCATCTCTTTTTGTGCCGCCTTGCCTTCGCCGATCCAGAAATCGACGCTCTTGGCCTTGGGTTCGAGACAGTTGGTCCGCATGATATTCTTTTTCGTGCGGGCCTCTTTGAGCATTTCCTGCACGTTCTTGCGCTTGCCATCCCATGTGTTGGCAATGGCGACGGCCTTTTGCTGGATCTCCCCGACGGAGAGCTTCGTGAGATCGATCTCTTTGCTCTCAGCATTTTCGGGGTTGGCAAAGAAATAGGAGAAGCGATCCGTCGCTGAAGATCCGGAAAACAGACCTATCCCCAGCGCAAGAAAAAGGGAAAACCCTTTGACACCGAAGATATTCAGAAAACTCACCATTTGTTCCTCCGTAATAGGTGTATTGCAATATGTCCCAGGACTGTCTTTCTGTCAAGTCAAGAATTAACACTGTAATAACAGCGTTTTCAAAGCCAAGCCAGGACAAGCCGGAGAGTTGTCAGCCCCTCGCAACCACCCTATAGACAGCACGGGCCCCACAATAGTTGTTGCTGACAGATCATTTTTTGAAAAAAGAGTGGAGCCCCTGGAGTGAATCCTGATGCAAAGCGCCATTGGACATATCCTTGACAGTCAGTCTGCCTGACTCAACCTCTTCCCCACCGATAAGGATAACAAACCTCACCTTGCTGCGATCCGCCCATTTAAAAACCTTGGAGGGGCTCGTTACACCGGGGAAAATGTCCACACGAACCCCGTTTTTCCTCAGTGACGCGGCGCAACTCAGGGCGAACGCCGCGTGTTCCTCTTCCAGCGCCGCGATGCAGACCGGAGATTCCGATCCTTGACTGTCAAACATCCCCCGCTCCTCCATGAGAACCAGGAGCCGCTCGAGTCCAAAGGAAAATCCCACGGCGGGGATCTCTCCACCGCAGAAGGAGCCAATAAGGCCGTCGTATCTGCCACCACCACCAAGACTTGCGCTCTCGTTTTCGAGTCGGAGCTCGTAGATGGGACCGGTGTAGTAATCGAGTCCCCTCGCCAGCAAGGGATGGAAGAAGAGACGGGTGTTGCCCAGCTCACTGCTCCAGCGGTGCAGCTTCTCCAGCTCTTCAAGCGCAGTAACCCCCTGGGCGGAGAGGGAGACCGTGGCATAATATTTTTTCAGATCTTCAAAGGTTCCTTTTTCCTCAACCAGGTTGAACAGCGGCGCCAGCTTCTCTCCCAGATCCGTCGCACCCAGCTTGGCCTCCAGCTCGGCCATGACTGCGTCACGACCGATTTTGTCGAGCTTGTCCAGGATCACCAGGGCCTCGGTTTCCTTCTCTTTGGGGACACCAAAGGCTTCCATGGTGGCGCTCAGGAGCCCTCGATGGTTTATGTGCAGGGAGAAATCCTCAAAACCCAGAAGCTCCATGATCTCGCAGACGGCCATGAATATATCCATCTCGGCGAGCACCTCGCGGGATCCGATGATATCCACGTCGCACTGAAAAAATTCGCGGAACCTGCCCCTGGCGGGGCGATCAGCACGCCACACGGGCTGAATCTGGTACCGCTTGAACATGGTCCCCAGCTTCTCCCGGTGGAGCGCGTAGACCCTTGCCAGCGGCACGGTGAGATCATACCGGAGCCCAAGCTCCGCCAGATCTCCTGTCTTCACGGGCTGCTGCTCCAGCGCTTTCTCCAGCTTGGCCCCCCGGTGGAGCACTTTGAACACGAGGCGATCTCCCTCCTCTCCATATTTCCCCAGCAGCACATCGAGTCGCTCCATGGTGGGAGTCTCCAGGGGGAGAAATCCATGTTCCTCATAAATTTTGGAGATAACAGCAATAACGGATCTGCGCCTGAGGATCTCCTCGGGAAGAAAATCGCGCATCCCCGAAGGGGGTTTAACGGAGAAAGAGGCCATGTCACACTCCTGACGGGACAGTTCCGCCCATGGCGGGCGGAAGAGGTACCGGGGCTCACTTTTGCCCTCTTTTGGAGTTGAAGTCAACCGTACCACAACTATTGACTTGCCAAGGCGCCCCTCAGAAAATAGAATAACCCCATGCGAAAAGCGCTGCCCTTACTCCTTATTATGGTGATTTTCCCGGGCACAATACGGGCGATCAAGCAATACACCACCGGGACGACCCACGTGGTCTCCTTTTTCTCCCACGTTCCCACGCTCCGCTTTGGGTACAGCCGGACAGGGCGCATCAAGTTCGAGGGGCCCACCAGGTATCGTGAGAAATGGACCTTTGCCACGGGGAAGGCGATCTTCTCCTCCCCTGTCATCGATGGCCGGGGGCGGATAATTTTCGGTTCCCG
>JAHJLU010000532.1 GCA_018821745.1 Myxococcota bacterium
CACGGTGCGATGTGGTTCACCATTAGAAAGATCCACGAGAACCACCACTTCTATCCCAAAAAACTCTGGCCCGAAACGCCCCTTCTCCTCTTCTCACGGCACTGGATGCTCTGGCTCACGGCGCTGAGTGCCATGGTGTATCATATGCTCCAACGTGGCCCGGGCCGCCGGACCCTGTTCTGGGGGCTCATGGCCGTCACCGGTTTTTTCGCCGCGGCCCTGGGCAGCGCCACCGAGTGGGCCCATACAAATGCCCGGCTCCCCGCCTCCCTCTTCATCGCCGTTTTTACAGCGGTCTCCCTTGCCGAGGCATCAACCGAATGGAAGGTCAGCCACCGAAGGATCCTGTGGCGGGGTGCCGCGGTGCTGCTTTCATTGCCGCTGTTTGTTCACCTGATCATCGCCTCACCCTCCCGGGCAGCTCTGCAGCGGGTCACGCCGACCGCCTCCGACTTCCACAAGGCATCGAGATTTATGACGCTTCTGCGATCCCTTCCAAAACCATTACTCATCCCCTATCACCCATGGTATTCTGTTCTGGCCGGGGGAGAGGGACATTTCCACCTGCACGCACTGAACGACATCCGTGCCGCGGGACGTCCTTCTCCCGCAGGACTCAGAGAAGGGATCCGCTCAGGAAAATGGAAAACCATCGTATATGATCGCCATGGAAGCATATACCATCGTCAAATGCCGGGTCTCACAACCTATTACCGGCGCACACAGGATCTCAAGACCAGGGCACCCCGTACCTTCACGGGAAACCCCTGCAGACCCCGCCATATCTGGGTCCGGCGCAGATAAGCGTCGCCCTCTTTATCTCACACTGCTGCTCCTCTTTTTCATTGGATTCCCCACCGCATGTAAAACACCCCCTCCCCCGGTAAAACCTCATCACCCAAAGGTTTCCCTGGAGTCACTCCTCGGCCGGATAGAGCGGGAGGGGAAAACCATACCCTGCACGGTTGTCCACCGTGCTGCCCTCTTTGCCATGTCCCGCGGGCTGGTTGCGAACCGTCTGGACGCCATTGCCCAGTCTCCCTGCCATGGAGTACTCCCTGTCCGACAATTTACTGCTGCTCTTGTGGCAGACCTCCGCGGAGGCTCACCCCGGGCCTTTTCCCGGTACCTCCAATATATCGAGGATGGTGACAAAAATGAATTTTCGCACCTCCTTCGGAGCATGGCAGCGTCCCGGCTCAACCTGTTGCCCATTCCCAACAGCAGCCTGGCCAGAAAACTCACTACCCTGGCGGCCCGATACCCGGAGCTCTCCCTCTACGAGAAGGGACTGAAATGCTTCGCTGCCATGGGAAAGCCCGTCCCACGAGGGTGGTTTTCCCGCCTGGGGCTCCCCTCCCGCGTGGAAATGTCCAGGCCTCTCCCGGTTGTGGGGCGACACGCCTTTTTCCAGCTCCGTCCCGGCCCCGGTCACAACGGTGCCAGCTCGGTGAATCCTCCTGTCTGGGGTGCGAGAGACGTGCCCGTCGCCCGCTTTACCAGGGCCGTGCTCCACTGCGGCGGTCGCACCAGAGTGCTGATTGAGAGCCATGCGCATGGCCCCGGTGTGCTCTTTGTGGATGGCAGCAAAGTCCTCTCCCAGGATCGGTTTTCCTTCAGCGAGGAGGGACTGGCCCGAAAATCAATTCTCCTGGGAGCAGGAGATCACCCCGTTGCGCTCCTTGCCCTGGAAGACGCGGACCACTCGGCGCCCTGGTTCCGGGTGGTGTCCAGCGGGACCTGCCGGTTCGAGCCATCACCACCAAAGAAGACGCCCGCCCCTTTTGGGGCAGCTCCCGGTGGCCCGCTGAAGGGTCTCTCCCTGTTGACCCGTGCTCTCCATGCCCTCTCTGCGGGGCAATATTTTCACGCCAGACACGGTCTCCGTTTATATGGTTCCGCAAAGCCCCTGAGCCACTGCTTTGAACTCTATGCCATCAGCAGGGATCCCTCCCTCACACCATTGGCCCGCAGAGCACTGCTCACAAAAATCCTGGGGACAACCCCATCCCTGGAGTGCAAGACCCTGTTTCAGGCCCGGCATCTCTTTGAGCGCGGCAGATCCGCCCGGGCGCTGGAGCACCTCTCTTCCCTGAACACCTTCGAAGCCCTGTTGCTGAAGGGAGCTGCCCACCGGCGCCTGAAACACTACTCCCTCGCCCGGGCAGCACTCAATGAAGCAATAAAGGGCTCACCCGCGGATGCCCGGGCCTATTACGGAGCCGCCTTGCTCTACCGGGAGATGGAACAGGTGCAGCCCGAGTACATGCTGTTGCGCAATGCGTGGCTTCTCCGACAGGATTCTCTGCTGTTGCCGCGCCTATTAATCCGGATGGGGAAATATGCCGAGGCAGATCTTTACCTGACCGCCATGGACAAGTATATGCCCTTCTCGCCCCTGCGTCTGTGGGAGCGAATCGCCGTCGCCCGCGGCCTCAACCTGGAAGATCGGGAGATGTCCCTGCTCTCGCAGCTGCGCAAGGGGGGATTTCCCGGGGGGATAGCACCGGGCGTGGTGGACCTCCTGGTGGCACGTAAGGGGAAAAGTCAGGCCACGGGGTGGCTGGAGAGCTACCTTGTACGGCACCCGGGTGACATCGAGGCCATGAACATTTATCTCTTTCTTCGTGTGTCTGCGCCGGAACCACGGGAATCCATCGACACCTTGCGAAAGGAGAAGGGGAGCGGCTTCTCTTCCCGGGACCACTCAGCGGTCTTTCTTCTCAATGAAACCAGCATCCGCCTCAGCAGCCTTGGCACGGGTTATAAACGAATCCATCGCGTCCTGCGTATTCTCAATGAGAAGGGCGCAGACGAGCTGGGCGAGATAGAACTCCCGGAGGACGCGAAGCTCCTGGTGCTCCGCTCCATCAAACCCGATGGCTCCGTATTCTATCCTCTCATAACCCCCCAGAAGGCCACCCATACCATGCGTAATCTCGCCACAGGAGATCTCCTGGAGCTGGAGTACCTGCTGCCTCTGTCGGGGATCCGCCCGCTGGGGGCATGGTATGGAGATCCCCATTATTTCGCCCACGGCGCGTTCCCCACGGTCAAATCCCGGCTGATCGTGACCACCCCCGATGCCATGAAGGTCGAGGCCATCACCACGGGGAGCGTCCCTTCCTCCACTTTGAAGAATCAGAAGGGAATGATCACCCGCACCTACACCTTGTGGTACCTGGACCCGGCCCAGGAGGAGCTCCGCGCCTTCAATCCCCGGCGCTACCGAAAATCTGTCCGGATAGGGGTGAATCTGACCCCTGCCAACCTGGCGAAGGTACTCCGGGAGCTACCGCCATGGTACGGTCACCATTCCCTTGAGATGGATCTGCTCATAGACTCCTCCTGCAAAAATCGCCGGGACCGAAGCTGCGTCTACAGGCTGGCCCGATGGGTCCAGGAGAACATCTCCCAGGACGCATCCGGGAGTTCTCCCTGGCGCACCTTCCATTCCCGAAGGGGTGATCGCACCATCCTGCTGAGGGACCTTCTGCATCACGCAGCGATCGACTCCACCCTCCTCTATGCCAGACCCGCTCGCATGGGTAAACCCAACCTCCGGCTCCCCAGCCCCACCCACCTCGCCCTGCCCCTCTTGCGATACGGAACAACAGTCTTTGATCTCCGGTCTGCTTTTTTGGCACCGGGGCAGATGGCTCCGGCGTTTGCTGGCGCAATGGCCCTTGAGCCCCGATCTCTCAAGTGGATCCGACTCCCCGCTCTGGGTCCTCAGCGACAGGAGATTCATGCCACTCTCCGGTTCAACGGCGAGGGTCAGGGCACCTTCCACATCACCGACGAGACCACGGGCTTCCTCTCGGCTCGTCGCCTGGGGACCATCACCAGCAGATCCAGAGCCCACATCGAGCGCGTCTTCACCCGATACCTTATGCATCGCTTCTATCCCGGCGCTCAGCTTCTCTATCTAACCTACAAGAAGTCTTCGCCCCTGAGACTTGAGTACCGTTTTACAGCCCCATCCATTACCACCCCCTCGGGCAATCGCCAGTTGGAGATCAAGACCATCCCCTTCCCCTGGGGCCTGGTGCGAAAATTCGCCATCTATAAAAACCGGTCCCAGGACTTCCTCCCCCATTTCCTCCCCCCGACCACCACCATCCTCACCATTATCCCGCCACGGGGATGGAAGGTGGCCTCCGAGGCCTCCCTCCAGGTGAATTCCCGGTTCGGCAGCCTCAGCCGCAGCATGAAGGTCATCCCCGACGGGAGAGGTGTTCTGACCATAAAAAAGGTCATCGCCTACCACGCCGTCAAGGCCTCCGAATGGCCCGCATTCCGCGAATTCATCAAGACCTTCAGTGATTACGAGACCCTCTCCCCGACCATGGTGCGGTAAGCCTCGCTCCATGGCACCCGCCCCTAGAGGGAAAGATACCTCTTCTCCAGGCCCGCCTGACTTCCGTGATAGAGGGAATTACCGGTGTGTTTCGCCTGAGTTGAACAGGTGCATGAGCTGCTCCACGGGGAGCGTGAGGGTGACCTCGGAGTGCAGGTTGCCGTCTGTATAGAGGGTCCCCTCAAGCTGCAGCTCCTTTGTGTGCCAGCGCACAAGCGTACTGAGCCGGGGCCACAACTTGAGCCGACAGGACTCACCCGTCTCGGGACTGTTGAAATAGCAATTTATTTCCAAGGGCGAGAGGAAGGGCCTGCCACCCTTAATCTCCCCATGGAGATCCGCGTTCTCCACAATGGTCTCCATGGAGATCGTCCCGGAGATGACACACTCCGGACCATTGAAGACCCGGCTCACCTCTACCTTGAGATCCATGAACACGGGAAAGGACTGGGCCATGTGCTCGCCCCGCATGGGGGTATAAAACCCCTCGGCCAGCAAAGAGAAGTGGGAGATCCGATCCGTGATGGAGTTCATTTTTTCAACGAGGTTCGGGATGATGGCCATGACTGCTCCTTGGGTTCTCATTTGACGCACCAGTCGTTTTTGACGCAATACAGCATAAAAGTCAACTCCCCATACCATAAAGTCTTCACCACCAATTGCAACCACCGTCCGGGGGTATTTGTTCATTCACTGTTAAAAAACAAATGAACTATTTGCCATCCAACGGAATATTTTTACCATTTCACGGTTGTTACGGGGCGGAAACTGTGTAAATCTCCTTGGCACGCTGATTGTGCCTTCACTATATCAGAGGTATCATTGGCCCGCCTGTTTCTTGCAGAAGAAGGCTTTCAACCTTCAGGGCATTGTCTTGCCGCAGCCGGAGGAACTATGAAAAAGTCTGTGCGAAGAAAAATTCCGTGGATCATTATGCTGGTTTTTATGCTGGTCGGTCTCGGATTTTCCATCTACCTTACCGTGCTCCATGTAAAAGTATTCACCCAGGCCGGATATGCGGCGGACTCCAGTGTCTGCTCCATCAGCGAGAAGGTCAACTGTGAGACCGTCGCGGAGAACCCCTACTCGGTCTTCATGGGCGCCCCCGTCTCCATCTGGGGAATCTTCGGCAACCTCCTCATGCTCCTGGGAATTTCCCTGGGGATCCGCCATCCCCGCTCAAAAAACGTGCAGCTCTATATGCTCGGGTTTACGGGATTCTCCATCGCGATCAGCCTCCTCCTCGGGTACATCTCCATCACCAAGATTTCCTCCATCTGCATCTTCTGCTTCGGCACCTACATCATTAACTTTACGGTCTTTTTCCTCCTGCTCTATGTAATGTTCCGCGAGAAGACCAACCCCTTCTCCCAGATCCCCCTCTTTTTGCGGTGGTCGCTCCAGAAGCTCTACTATTCCATCCCTTTCGTGGTGCTGGGAATCGCCGGGGTCGCGGCGCTGG
>JAHJLU010000533.1 GCA_018821745.1 Myxococcota bacterium
CCGGAGGGGAAACTGAGATCGTGCCACTGCTGGCCACCGTCGTCGCTGTAGACACCCTGCCAGTAACCTGCAGCAACAGCGAGGCCTCCGTGGCAGGCCAGGCCATTGAGGTGCTGATAACCGAACATGGTGGAGTCGGTTTCGCCTATCTTCGGCTCATGGATCCATGAGGAGCCGCCATCAAATGATCGCAGCAGCTGCCCCTCTCCAATGGCGATGCCTGTACCGCCCGCGGTCACACATGCATCCGTCACCGCCCTCCCGGGGAATGCCGAGGTCCCTGTGATTTCATTGATGTGCCAGCTTCCCTGTGCATCCCGCCGGTAAATTGAGTTTTGTGCACCCCCGGCCAGAAGTGTCCCGTCGGCTGTCTGGAAGAGGGTGAGGAGGGTGGTCTGGTCAACAAAGGGTTCGCGAGTCCAGAGCGCATCAAGTGTCCCCGGGGAGGGGCGCTCGTCCCCGTCGAGAAAATCGAACAGTTCGTCATAGAGGACACCGTAGAGCTCGTGTCCTCCATCAAACTCCCGGGAAAACATGGACTCTGGAGGGTACTCCGAAGCGAACGCACGGGAGACGAGGTTGTAATGGTAGGTCCTCATGTAATCCCTGAATCCTGTGGCCATATAGATGTTGCCCCGCTCCTGAAGCACTCCGGACAGCCAGATGCCTCCGCCAAAGAAGCCGAACCCGCTGAAGGGAGAGGTCGTATCCACGAGGGCTTTCCCCGTCTGGTTGGTCCCCGATGAGAACCCCATGATGTACAGCCTCTCCGGATCCAGGTGATACCGGGTGGAGAGGTCCTCCACGAGCGAGACGATAAACCGATGGTTTTCATCGGTGTCACCGGGGTTCTGATCCCATCGGTACACGACATACCCTTCTTCCTGCGAGGAGCGGGATCGGGGGCGGAGGAGAATATACCCTTTCCTCTCTGCGGATGCCTTGGCCTCCTCCAGTCCGTACGCCTCCTCCGGCACGGAGCTCGCGGTACCATGGAGGTCAACCAGCAGTGGGGCCGCTAAGCTGTGATCGTAGTTGCCTGGGATATAGAGGTAATAGTAGCGTTGCTCCAGCAGGGTCTCAAATGGCTGGGCATGGTATTCCCGCTCCACCAGCGACTCCCCTGAATGACAGGAGCCAGCGAACGAGGCAAAGGCATTCTCGTTGCAGACACATCGGGGATCATCACCAAAGGGAGAGAGCTGGCAGACTGCGTCTTCACCACAATCGAGGAGGACACAGGGGTCAGTGTAAAATTCACAGATCCCTTTGACGCAGGCCAGGTCTGACCCGTCACAGGTGTCGTCGGGAAGGCAGGGTTCTCCCTCATGTCCCACGCTCAGGTTGTTTCCCTGCTGGTTTTCGGGATCGGTGCAGGATGAAACCGTTGACAGGAGGAGAGTGATGAAAAAGATCGTGCGTCCCATGAGCGTAACTCCTTTATCCAAACAGACATTCACTCCGACAAGTTTAGCGCGGCTTTGTTTTTAGTCCAGCAATAAAGGTTTTCGAGTTTCGATTCTCCCCCCTGAGTGGTGATCTGGCTCATCATCCCGGGAGAGTAAGCGGGATGTTGATGATGTTCCGGAGGCCGTGGCATGGAAACCAGTTGCACTGCGCTGAGTCTTCAGGCATTTTCCCCCTGTGGGCAAAGGAGTTGATCAATGAAACGCAAAGTAACCTGTGCGGCGTTGTGGAGTGTTTGTATGGTATTGTTGCAGTGTACCCCCGAAAAACAACCGGTTGCGCCATCGGGGTTCGGGGAAAAGACCGTCCATCTGGATGCGGCCATGGCAAGCGCGCTGGGCCAATATCTGAGGAGCTATCGTCTCCTGGCAGGGGAGGGTGTTGTCCCTTCGGCCGATCCCTTGGCCCATGCGTCCGGTTATTTGGTCAGAAAAGTATTTGGATCGGCTCCATCGCGCAAGGTGATTTATCATGTGGGTGCTGCCCTGATCGAGTTTTCCGGACCCATTGATTTCAAAGAATTGATTGTGGTTCTCGGGCCAGGGTCAATGCTGCGAAAATCGGGAA
>JAHJLU010000534.1 GCA_018821745.1 Myxococcota bacterium
ACCTCGTCGATGAAGCCCACCATATCATCGTTTATGATGGTGCCGATGGTAATGGGCGCGCCAGCGGCGCTCACGCTCTCGGTGAAGTTGTCCTGATCCTCGAGGACGCCGTTGAGGTATATTTTGATGTTATTGGAGCTCGCGTCGGCGTCGTAGGTCCCGACCACGTGATACCACACATTGTTGGCGGGCACCGTGGTGGTGGTGGCTCTGGATCCATCCCAGACATTGATCCAGAATCGGAAAAACCCGTTGGAGCTGTGATAGAAGCCGAACCCGTCATCCCAGGAGCCGCTGGAGCTTGCACCCAGAGGCGATGCCCAGTCGGGCTGGTCGCCGTTGAGCTTGATCCAGAAACTCACGGAAAAGGCGCGGACAGGTGCTCCCCCCGTAATATCGGCCAGACTGCCAATGGCGAGATGCTCAGTGCTCGTGCCGAACTCCATGGAGAGGGCGTTGATACATGCGGCGTCGGTGCTGCAGTCAGAGTCAGCACAGTCTGTTTGGGAGTCCCCGTCGTTATCAATGCCGTCGTCGCAAATCTCGGGAATCTGGCACGAGGTGAGGTCATAGGTACAATCGGAGTCGCAACCGAGGGTCCCGACTCCAAGATTCAGAGAAGAGCAGGTCGCGCCGCCCAGGTCGGTGCCGTCACACTCTTCGGGTCCGTTTATGTGGTTGTCCCCGCACATGCCGTTGGCCACGCACTGCGTCTCGTCCAGTTGGCAGTCTTCGTCACACGAAAGCCCCGTGCCATAGTATCCCAGGGTAGTGCAGCTCTCTCCACCGAGGTTTGCCCCGTCACAGGTCTCGAGGCCCGACTCGATGACGCTGTTGCCGCAGAAGCCGTTGGTCATACAGGTGGAGATGTCATAGTGACAGGTGAGATCACAGGCGATCCCCGTCCCGTAGTAGCCCAGAGTTTCACAGGTGGTGGCACCCAGAATAGCCCCGTCACACTCCTCACCCGCATCAAGCGAGCCATTGCCACAGGTCTCCAGGGGATCGCACAGGCTGGTATTGTAATGACAGGAGCCATCGCAACCAAGCCCGGTCCCGGAATATCCCAGGCTCACACAACTGGCACCCGCCAGATCGGAACCGTCGCAATCCTCACCGGTCTCCACGGTCCCGTTGCCGCAGGTGTTGATATTATTTACATTGTTAGTATTATTCAGGTTATTTGTATTATTGAGGTTACTATTGCCCATCTCAGTGAGACCACCGGGATCAAAACTGCAGGCAAAAGAAACAACCATGAGCCAGGGAAAAAGCTTGAATGAGTGAGACACGAGGAACTCCTTCTCTACCCGGGATTAAAAGGGCAAAGAGCATCAACATATTGATTATCTGCCTGATAATATAA
Organism: Myxococcota bacterium; assembly: GCA_018821745.1. Lineage (GTDB taxonomy): Bacteria > Myxococcota_A > Polyangia > HGW-17 > HGW-17 > SZUA-580. The sequence goes on from JAHJLU010000534.1 coordinate 1,367, forward strand.
CACATCCTGGCCCCTTTGCCACCGACTTTCCCCATTATCGCCCAACCTCAAGGGAACCCGGGATTAACGGGGAACAGCACCCTGGGCCTCGCCCGGACCGGATATCATCACCCCCCTGGCCCTCAGGCGGGCATAACTCATTGCAATCGTTCAGGGGACATCCCGCGTAAAACTGCGGGGCAAGGGGTGGTCAGGCCAGGAGGTCCATGTCTCCTGCAGAGTGCACAAACAGGGTTCTGGGCATGCGGGAGAAGCGCGCTTCCTGAGCGGCCATGAATTCGGCGAAATGTTCCACATCTCTTTTGGCCAGGCCCAGGAGCAGCAAATCCGCCATGGCTGATTCCTCTTTGATAATTTCAATCACCGGTTCCTGCGAGATGATAATTTTTACCTGCATGTTGATGCGGGAAGCGGCCACAAGGCTCTCCAGCTCAAGCGCCGCCGCCTGCCGCCCGGATGTATCATCCACGACGCGCAGTATCCGTATTTTGGCGTGCTCCCAGTCATCATGGGTGGTTACCAGGTAGGAGAAAATTGCCATGAGCGAGCCGTTGGCTTTCCCGGACCACCACAGATCAATGCTCTTCTTTTTTGACTCGAAGGGAGTTACGGTTTCTTTGTATATCACCACATTGAGCGTATATTCCGAAAAAACCGGCATCATCAGGGCCAGTTCAGTTCGCTGTGCCTTGTTCTCAGCGGGGGGGCATGCAAACATCACTGTGTTGGGTCGCAGGCTCCCGATGGAATAGCTCTGGAGGATGGTATCCAGATGGGCAACGGGATCGTTGACCACCACCGAATCGGAGAAGGCCACTATGTGATTCTTTTTCAGGAGGCTTTTGAGTTTCAGCAGCCGCGCGGTCCGCTCCTCATGCCGCTGGACCAGGTTTCCATCGGAGCGACGCAGCTCCAGAACAGAGAGGATTCCCCTCCCGCTCTCGATCCACGCGGCGCTCTGGATCAGCGCCCGTTCCCGTTCAAAATCCGAGGTAATAACTGCCAGGGCGGGCCGCCAGTTCTTTGCATCGGTCTGGGATGATTCCAGGAGCAGCAGGTTCTCCCTGGTGCGTGCGAAAATGTATCCCCTCTTGGCGTCGTCCCATTTCCCCCCGGTTCTCCCCTTGAGACCCAGATATACCAGGGCGGCCAGCGCCATGGAGACAACCGCATAGGTCTCGTTGATTTTGACCATGGCGTATCCACAGCCGATGGCGCCCACCAGCCCTGCGGGCCAGCCAAAGACTTTGAACCGCGGACGAAAGCTGGGGTTGCCCGCCCGCCCTTCCACAAAGGCCGAGAGATTTATCATCCCGTAGGTGATGAGGAAAAACATGGAGATGACCTGAGCGACAGCGTCAAGGCCCCCTGCCCAGACGATGGACACGGCGATGAACATGCTGAGCACCGTGGCCCGGTGGGGCTCATTGTTGGGCCCGTGTCCCACACCGAAATACTCAATGGGGCGCAGAATCTTGTCCTGCCCCATGGCCTGCAGTATCCGGGGGGCGCCGAGGAAACTCCCCAGCGCGGAGGAGAGGGTGGCCGCAAACACGCCGGCAATGATCAGGGGGCCCAAAAGGCTCATTTTGCTCAGGGATCCAAAGGGATCCGCCACCAGCGCCGCCTGGCTGGCAAATCCTCCCAGCAACACAAGGAGCACCAGATAGACAACCGCTGTAAAGGCGATGGCCAGAAGGGTCCCCCGGGGGATGGAGAGCGCGGGATTTTTCAGATCCCCCGACATATTTGCCCCCGCGGTGATCCCCGTGGCCGCGGGGAAGAAGATGGCAAAAACTATCCAGAAACCCAACTGGCTCCCCGGTCGCACGCCCGTATTGCTGTTGAAGGTTGTCATATTGAAATGCATGATCCCACCGATCACAAAGGAGAGAATCGAGAGGAGCAGCACCGCAAGAATGAGATATTGTGCCTTCAGGGCCACGTCTGCACCCTTGAAGGTTATGGCAAACAGGAGCAGGACGGTCAGTGTGGAGACAATCTGGGGAATCCGGTAGGCAGCGTACGTAAGAGCCAGGGGGCTCCCCGTGGCTGCCAGCACTCCAAACAGCGCCTCGGAGAAACCAATAACATAAAAGGCGATGGAGACCGCCTGGGAGATGAAGAGCGTGAGGCCAATGGCGCCACCGAAATCCGGTCCCAGAGTACGGGAGATCATAAAATATACCCCGCCGGTGCGCACATCGGTATTAGTGGCGATGGCGCTGAGGCTGAGGCTGGTCAGGCTGGTGATGGCCTTGGCCATGAGCAAAATGAGCAGGCCACGCCAGATCCCCGCCTCGCCAACCACGGTCCCCGCCCGCATGAACATGATAACACCGAGGATGGTGAGGACACAGGGTGTAAACACACCGGCAAAGGTGCCGAACCGCCCCTGAGTGATGCTCGGGAGAGCCTTCTCAACGCCCAAATTTGCAGCCTGTTGCGACGTTTCGCTCATGGAAATTTCTCCATTCCCCCACCGGGGATTTTCGACGACAAACCCACATATAAAAGGAAATAACGTTCCCTTGCTTAGCAAAAAGGCATTAAAATTCCAAATAATATCGACCGGGTTCTCTCCCGTTTGCCCCCTGACCCCAGGTTCTATGCAGAAAGATCAGGAAGGTTGAACTTTTCATTTTCAGGGCAACTGTCCAGCGTATTTTCCCATAGATATTTACCACAACGGTTGGGTTTGACTTTGGGAAATTTTTCGATAGATTCAGAGGGTAATAATAATTCGGGCTAATCCAACGGGATTGAAATCTGAGATGCAGCACAGACACCGCATGGAACTGCATCCTCAATAAAATCAACCGAGAGACCCCATAACCAAGAGGCAGTCACACATGGACAAAGAAAAGCTTTGGGCGATGATCGAAGAAAATTACTTATCGTTAAAACCGGAGTCGCTACAGGAATCTTTTGCGAGCCATATGGAGTTTTCCCAATCAAAGACCCGGTACACAGCGCAACCCATCGACTACTACAAGAGCGCAGCCTACGCCATCAGAGACCGCCTGATGGAGCAATGGAATGACACCAACCAGACCTACTACCACAAGAATGTGAAGAAGGTGTACTACCTCTCCCTGGAGTTTCTCATGGGCCGTGCCCTGGGGAACACCCTCATCAATCTGGGCCTCTACGACAAACTGACAGAGGCCATAGGAGAGTTTGGCATTGATCTCGAGGAGATCATCGAACTTGAGCCCGACGCCGGGCTGGGAAACGGTGGACTGGGGCGGCTCGCCGCCTGCTTCCTCGACTCCATGGCCACCCTCCAGCTCCCCGGGGAAGGATACGGGATCCGCTATGACTACGGGATCTTTGAGCAGAAGATCGAGGATGGCTGCCAGGTGGAACGGCCCGAGCACTGGCTCCGCAACGGGTACCCTTGGGAGATCATGCGTCCCGAGTATCAGTATCTCATCAAGTTCAACGGCAACGTATCCACCCACACCGATGATCAGAACCACACCACCTATGAATGGGAAAACACGGAGAATGTGCTCGCCCTGCCCTACGACCTTCCCATCCCGGGGTATAAAAACACCACGGCTAATACCTTGCGGCTGTGGTCGGCACGAGCCACGCAGGAGTTTGAACTGAGTGAGTTCAACATGGGCGACTACATCGGCGCCGTTGAGGCCAAAATCAACTCGGAGACTATCTCCAGCGTCCTGTATCCCAAGGATGATATTTTGCAGGGAAAAGAGCTGCGGCTCAAGCAGGAGTATATGTTTGTCTCGGCTTCGGTGCAGGATATAATTCGGCGCTACAGAGTCAAAAACCCCGATATCCGCAACCTGGCCGAGAAAGTGGCCATCCAGCTCAATGACACCCACCCGGCACTCACCATCGCTGAGCTCATGCGTCTGCTCATGGATGTGGAAGGGCTCGGCTGGGACGAGGCATGGGAAATCTGCACAGGCACCTGCGCCTACACCAACCACACCATCCTGCCCGAGGCACTGGAGCAGTGGTCCCTCTCCCTCTTCCAGCGGCTGTTGCCCCGCCACCTCCAGATCATCTACGAGATCAATCACCGCTTTTTAGCCATGGTCAAGGGTCGTTTCCCCAATGATCCTGGTCGACTGCAACGCATGTCCATCATCGCCGAGGGGCCCAAAAAGGCCGTTCGGATGGCTAACCTCGCCATCGTGGGATCCCACGCGGTCAATGGTGTCTCCGCTCTCCACTCGGAGTTGATCAAGCAGAAGCTCTTTGCCGACTTCCATGCCCTGTGGCCAGAGAAATTCCAAAATAAAACCAACGGCATAACCCAGCGTCGGTGGCTCAAACTGGCGAACCCCCTGCTCTCGGATCTCATTGAAAAGAATATCGGAGAGGCATGGGTTAATGATCTGTTCCAACTCAGACAGTTGTCTGAGTTGACCACCGACGAAGCTTTCCTTGCACAGTGGAAGGCGGTCAAACTGCAAAACAAGAAGATCCTGGCTGAATACATTTTGCAGCACAACGGGGTCGCGGTGGATCCCCACTCCATGTTCGACATCCAGGTCAAGCGGATCCACGAATATAAAAGGCAGATCCTCAATGTCCTGCATATTCTCACGCGGTACAACCGCATCAAGGCCAATCCCCAGCAGGAGTTTGTCCCCCGTACCTTCATCTTCGGAGGGAAAGCCGCCCCGGGATATTACATGGCAAAGAACATCATCAGGCTCATCAACGCCGTCGCGAACATGGTGAACAATGACCCCGTGGTGGGCGACCGCCTCAAGGTCATCTTCCTTGCCAACTACAACGTCTCGCTGGCTCAGCGTATCTTCCCTGCGGCGGACCTCTCGGAACAAATCTCCACGGCAGGACTGGAAGCTTCGGGCACAGGGAACATGAAGTTCGCCCTCAACGGGGCCCTGACCATCGGAACCCTGGATGGGGCCAACATCGAGATAAAAGAGGAGGTAGGGGATGACAACATCTTCATCTTCGGCCTCAAGACCGAGGAGGTAGCTGAACTGAACCAGCATGGCTATAATTCCCGTGACTATTATCACAGCAACGATGAGCTCAAGGGCGTCCTGGACATGATCTCCGGAGGCCTCGGTCAACTGGACAGCCACGTATTTCAACCCATTGTCCAGTCGCTTCTCGAAGGAAACGACCACTATAAAGTACTGGCGGATTACAGCGCCTACATCTCGTGCCAGGAGCGTGTCGATGAGGCCTACAAAGAGAGCGACCACTGGGCAAAAATGGCCATCATGAACACCGCCTGCAGCGGGAAATTCTCCAGTGACAGGACCATTATGGAGTATGCGAAGGAAATATGGGGAGTGACCCCGGTCAAACCCTTGAAAAGAAAAGACCGCCCGGACGAATCATGACAGGTGCCCCTTTTCTGGTGCGCCGGGTGACACCGCTTCCCTTCACCCAAACCGGGAGCCTGCCCCCTGCTGCGCTTCGTTGAAAAACCAGGGAGCTTTTTCTTTTCACCCCGACAGAAGACTCTTTTTCAGGGCCGCAATGAGGGGCACATAATCGTGGAAATATTGCATTCTTCTCAGACGCTTGAACATCTTTGCTCCTCCGGGAAGGGTGCGATGAAGATACTCCCAGTGCCCCGCCATTTTGTGATACAGGTGGGCGCTTCCGCTGAGTCTCCGTGTGTAGTGGAAGAACAGCTCCTCGTGAAAAGCAAAGATCAACTCATACCGTTTCAGGTCGGAGATGCTCTTCCCTGATTTTATCTCGGAGGCGAGCAGCGGATTGGCAAAAAGCCCTCTCCCAAGCATGAATCTGTTAACGGAGGGGAAGCGCTCCTGCACCTCATGAAACTCCTCCGGGGTGGTAATTTCACCATTATATACCACCGGATGGTCCAAAGAAACAAGCGCCTCCTGGAACCGGTCAAGATCCAGACGGCCCTTGTACATCTGCTTCCCCGTGCGGGGATGGATGATGATTTCATCAAGTGGGTAGCGATTGAAGACAGGAATGAGGGCAGAGAGATCCCCTGAATCGGTGAGGCCAAGACGGACCTTCACCGAGAGTTTTCCCGGGAAAGTGCCTAACACCTTTTCCAAGAAATCATCAACGAGGTCAGGGTGGGGTAAAAGAGCGGAGCCGCAGCCTTTTTTCGTCATGGTGGGAAAGGGGCAGCCAAGATTCCAGTTGATCCGCTCATGCCCGAGGTCAAGGAATCTCATGGCCAGCTCCAAAAAGTACACGTGATTTTTCCCGATGATCTGGGGAATGACCGGCAGGGAGTTATTGGCAGGGATCAGGTCATTGAACTGTGTTTCCTTGACATCACTGCCCCGAAGAGTGCTCAGAAAGGGAGCCACCGCCTCATCAATCCCCGAAAAATGCCGGGCAAATGAATTCCGATAAATACGATCGGAGATCCCCCTCACGGGAGCCATCATCAAAGAAACTGACATGGATTTTCCATTTCTGCATGGGGTGAATGCATCCTCAT
>JAHJLU010000535.1 GCA_018821745.1 Myxococcota bacterium
AATCAGGTCACCACCATGATGACCACCCACTTCTCCCGCCTCAAGGCCCTGGCCATGATCACTCCCGGGTTTGAGAACGCCTCCGTTGGCGGAAAATCTGCTGTCAAACCCGACTTCAAGCTGGTGTCCGGACTCCCGGGCACCTCTGAAGGGATCACCGTGGCGGAGCGTCTCGGGCTCTCCTCCTCGGTCACCCTCAGGGCGCGGGAGCTGCTGGGTGAAGGAGACAACAAGATTGACTCACTCCTCTCGGAACTCTTCGCCATGAAGAAGGAAATCCTGGATCAGCGCCAGGACCTCCAGACCAGAGTCAAGGCAGTTGAAGAAGAGAATCAGCGGCTGTCACAGCTCAGAGGCGAAAAAGAGCGGGAGCTCCGGAAGCTTCGCAAGGAAGGATACGAGCGCACCATGGAGGAGGTTGTCCGTGTCCGGCGCCTGGTCTCCCACCTTGAGGCCAAGGCCAAAGAAGACAACATCACGCCCCTGCGCCGCCGTGAACTCAAACAGGCGGTGCAGAAGGTGTCTGATCGGATCACGGAGAAGATGCAGGAATTCCATGGGCCACCGGTCAGTGAACAGGAACTGGTCCCAGGGTGCAGGGTGCGTTCTCGCTCCTTTGGCCAGATCGTGGAGGTGGTGGAACGCACCGAAGATGGCAAGGTCCTTGTGGTCCTGGGAAACTTCAAATCCTGGCTTGACCGTGAAGACCTGGAGGCGCTGGAGACCCAACCCCAAAAAACTGAGAGAAAAGACAGGCCCTCAACAATAAAAATCCCGCCACCGCCCCTCCCCGAGGAGGACCCTGTCGCTCGCCTGGAGAACATTATCCTCACTGCGACCAACACTCTTGATGTACGTGGCAAGCGCGTCGAGCAGGCCATTTCTGAGCTTGATCGACACCTGGACAGCATGATACTTAAAGGAGAGCCCGCGTGTGCTGTCATCCACGGATTCGGCACCGGCGCCCTGCGGGCGACCATTCGTGATTACGTTAAGGACTCACCCTTTGTGCGACTCTTCCGTCCGGGGAAAAAGGGTGAGGGTGGAGACGGCGTTACCGTCATCCTCATCGTTTGAAAAACAAGGAAGGACTGGACTCATGAAAGCTTTATTGCCCGCACTTTTCATCATTTTTCTCCTGGGCTGCGATGACGACAGCACCCAAAACGGCACCTCACCCTGTGATGAGAGCCCCGATCCCTGCGCCACCGCAGACCGCGGAGCTTGCACACCCGATGACCAGGATCCTTCGGGTTACACCTGCCAGTGTGAAGAGGGCCTGACCCTCATGGAGCCTTCCTGCTGCGCCGAATCTCCACTCCCGCAGGGCTGTGACTGCTCCCTCACCGATTGCTGCCCCGCCACCATGATAAACGTGGACGGCAATTGCCAGTGCCCCGACGGCACCGCATGGAGAGAAGCGACCGGCCAATGCGAAGCTGATCCCCTGGACGCGTGCAGTCCCAATCCCTGTGACCCTGAACTCTTTGGTGTCCAGAAAACCGCCTGCGTTGTGCAACCGGATGAATCCTTCACCTGCGAATGCGCCACGGGATTTACGGAAAACGTGGACGGTGGATGTGACATCGAGGTGTTCGAGACCTGCCCCGCAGATAATACATGCCTCGGTGACTACTGCGTCGGGGCCATGGGCGAGGGTCAGTGCATCAGCGATGAAGACTGCCACGAGAACCTGACTGTGGGCAACCCCACCTTCTGCAACCCCTCCGCTGCAGGCGGCATCTGTATTGGATGCACGGGCCTTGACGACGACGAGTGTCCCACGGGAACCACCTGCACCCCATACGGCACCTGCGCCAGCTCCTGCACCCTCCCCACGGATTGTCCCCACGGCACCTGCGACACGGACTCCGGGTACTGCGTCCAGAGCCTCTGCGTCAGCGACCAGGAGTGCCCCGAGGGGACCCTCTGCGTGGACGAAAACAACGACGGCTCGGGAATGTGCCAGCGGGCACCCTGTACCGAGACCCTGTGCTCCGTGTACAACCCCCAGGGAGAGTGTGACCCCGGTGCCTCATGCATCATGGGAACCTGCTACGACAGCTGCACCCCCAATCCCTGCACGGGCCTCAACCGCACCCTGTGTGTTGAAGAGACCCAGGGTCCCCAATGCGAATGTGACAGCGGATACGTGGAAGACGTCGAAGGCAACTGTGTCCCGGAGATTTGTCCCTCGGGCTTCTCCTGCCAGGACGGTTACTGCGTGGATCCCGGGGAGCTCTTCCAGTGTGTGATAGCCGCTGACTGTGGTGGCACAATGACCTGCAGCCCCCTGCTCCCCACGGGGACCTGCAGCGGCTGCACCGACGGCACCGACTGCCCCGCGGGCTTTGACACCTGCCTCGCCGGTTACTGCCTGCGTTCCTGTGGCGGCAGCAACGACTGCGCCGAGGGCATGGAGTGTGGGGGATCGGGCTACTGCGGTAAAAAAATCTGCTCCCAGGAGAGCGACTGCCAGCCCGGCTACACCTGTGTCGCAGGGAGCTCAGAGAGCCGCTGTGAGCGTATCCCCTGCTCCTGATTCCTGCACTTCAAGCATTCCCCATCTAAAGGACCCCTGTTTCCAGTCACAATGAAATCAACGCCCCCCGCACTGGGGAAGCCACGCCTGGAACATGAGGATCGCCCACAGGGAGTACCACCAGTCCCTGCGCCCGCTGAGGTGCTCGGCCCACAGTTTTTCAACAGCCAAAACATCGAGTAACCCCGATGATTCGAGGGACCGCCGGGAGAGGAGCTCCTGCGCCCATGGCCTCAGAGGACCACGGAGCCACTGGCCAAGGGGAACACCAAAGCCCTGTTTCCCCTTCCATGGGCTGGTCACCTGGTCCGGGACGTAGCGCTCCATGACCCGCCGAAGGATCCACTTGGTCTGTCCCTCTCTCACAAGATACTCCGGGGGGAGCGAAAACGCAAAGGCTACCACCTCATGGTCCAGAAGGGGCACTCGTGCCTCAAGGCTAACACCCATGGAGGCCCGGTCAACCTTGGTGAGGATATCGTCGGGGAGATACCGCGCGAAGTCGTCGAGGCGAAATCCCGTGAGTGTAGCCTCCTGATTACGGGCACCGAGGATACGCGCCGACTCCACAGAACCCGAGAGGTAGGCCGACGGATCCCGAAGAA
>JAHJLU010000536.1 GCA_018821745.1 Myxococcota bacterium
CAATAACTGTGACGGCACCGCCGACAACAACATCTCCAATATGCTCGAAGGCGCCAGCGTCAACGACACCTGTGCCCAGGCCACCGCGCTGGCCCCGGACGTGGAAGAGGGTGAGACAGTAAATATCGTCGGTCAGATGTACAAAGGCGACCTCACCAACGATGTGGACTATTTCAAGTTCAATATCATGGAATTCTCTGATTTGGATTGTGCCATCCACTGGGGTTGGAGCGAGTGTCATGAGTATGAGTTCGAGGTTACCGACGACGCCGGTCTCCCCCTGGAGTTCGATGTTATCTTTACCAACCTTGTCTACGACGATGTCGCCTCGGATCGTCTGGCCATGTGTGTTGCTGCAGCAAGCGTTGATACGTGGAGTTCTGTCAATGGCTACGCCGACGTCAAATTGGCCGGTGACTGCCTCACAGACATGGACTGGGAAGTATACCTCAAGGTCTACAGTGACTCCTCCACGGAGAAATACTCCTGCGAGAACTACAATATCCAGGTTACCGTCTATGATGCCGCTCCCTTCGATGGCGAGTGTGATTCCTCCTATATCCCCTACTAAGCCGACCAATCCGATCTCGTAATGATGAGAAAAGGGGCCCGGAATTGGCCCACCGTTGTGCCCAAAATTGAAAAATGAAGAGTGATCGATCTGTTCAGGGGAAGGCCACAGGTCCTCAGGGGGGAGGCGGGTTGTCTGTGGTGGGCACGCAATCCGCGCAGGTATGAGCAAAGGAGTACACGGCTATTAAAATGCACAAGGGGAATTGGTGTTCAGACCACGGTGATAATCTGGACCGGGGATCAAACCTGATGGTTTGGTTGCTCATTGGGAAAACGATGAGGATTGAGTGGGGGTGGTCAGATCTTGCGCTTTACGTAGATGACGGCGGGGCGCTGCTGGCGGAGGATCTTGCGCCAGTAGTTCCGGATAACGCGCCAGTGGCTCTTCATTTTGCCACCCACAACGGTGTCGAAGTGGTTGTTCCAGCCTTTAAAGAGCTTCTTGAGGGCAGCGTTGCCACCCATGGAGCCGCAGGAGATTTTCTTTGGGCCACCGTTGGAATAGCGGTACATTTTACCATAGCGGCCGCGGCCGTGGTAATCCTGGGCCACGGTGACCTCCCAGGCGAGGCACTGGATACCCTTGGCCCGGCGGTGTGCCTTCTTGAACTGGTTATCGAGCGCTTTACCGGTCTGTCCCCCCATGGCGAGGATCTCACGGGCATCCTGGATCTGCAGCTTGGTGAGCTTTTTAACGGGAATGGGGGAGTAGACGTAGTTGTAAAAGCCCGGCCGCACGTTGTGCATCTTGCCGCCGATGGCGCTGCAGTGAGCGTTCTTGCCGGCGGAGGGCTTGATGGACTCTGGATAGGGGTTCTCCCAGAGCCAGCAGACGCGGCTGCGGGGCGCTCCCACCTGGCCGGCGATTCTGGTGGCGGCCTCGGCGAGAACGCCTGCGGGGTCGGCGGTGTGTTTGGAGAGGATTTCTATGAGTTTCATGCGGACTTTCGGGTAGCGCATGATGTCGGAGCCTGTTACTTCGGCGTTGTAGCCTTTGCAGGCGCTGCGGTCGGAGGCCATGGCGGCGGTGACGGCGGCTTTGTCGTAGGCCCTCATGTTGCGACGGAGTGTCTCGGAGCACTTATAGGGCTGGAGTTCAGCCTGATGTTTGCGAATCTCGGGCAGATAGACCATGGTGAGCAGATAGTTCACATCGAGGTAGGAGAGTCCGAGCTTGGGCGTGTCGGGTGTGGCGAGGGAGTGGTGCTTGGCCAGGAGCTCGTCGATGGCTTTTTTGTAGAGGTCCTGTTTGGAGAGACGGGCAAATTTACCACCGAGCATATTGTTTTTACGGTGGGAGTCGGCTTCGGCCTTGGTCACACCGTAATAATTGGCGTACATGTAGGCGAACCCGTTGATGGCATCGAAATTTTTGGGATAAACCTTGAGGATATCAAGGTAATCCAACATGCTGGAATACCAGCGTGAGGTGTCCTTCAGGTATGATGTCGCCCAGCGCAGTTTGTTTTTTACCTGCTCCTTGAGGGCATCAGGGCTCACCGCCCACAGGGGAACGGGTTTTTTCTCCGCTGTTAAAAGAGCGGTGATCCAGGCCCTCTTGTATTCACGCAGACACATTTTGGAGGCACTGTAGTACATCTTCAGTACATCAGCGTCTCTCGGAGACATGCAGTAAGCAGTCATGATGTTATAGAGCGCCTTGTTGCAGCGATCTACAGCCGAATACCGATAGTTGGAGGCACTGTTACCCAGGTAATCTTTGGCCCATCTAAGCTTTGATTTGACCCGACCAGCCACATAACTATAGCCGCCCTTGGGAACTGCGACGTTTTCATCGGTGCAGAGAAATTTAACAGGGTTGACCGGGAGCACAACCTTGTCCAGTTTGGAATAGTCAATGGCTTTGGTGCCCAGTTTGACGCGGAAGAGGTTCCTGCGACTCGGGCGGTGACGGCGTGTGGTCTTGCCGGGCATGGCATACCGATCACGGGCTTTGATCTGCTTGAGTTTTTCAACGAGCAGTTTCTGGAGTTTTTCCACATTGGGAGGGAGTTGGCTTTTCGCAAGAGCCGGCAGAGGCAGGGCCAAAAGAAAGGCCATAATCAGGAGTGTGGGTTTCATGGGGAACTCCCGCATGTCTTGGGACATGCACGGTTATTGCGTCTGAGGCGTCCTGGTTACACACGGTTGCCCATGACAAAGGGACCCTGTGTTGACCCCATGCGTATCTCAATTGCAACAACCCAAAAGGTGGTTGAATTATCTGACCTTGGATTTAATAAACGATTTTAATTCCCGCAAGGTTCTGGTGTTCTGTGCCAGGGGTTTGGGGCGGTATCCTCTGGTCTCGTCTTCCAGTTCACGATCAAACTGATCGATGGAACCTGGCTCGTCGAGGATCGTCTCGGCATTGCGGTTGCGAATTTTTTCTATGGGGAGGTTTTTCACATAGTTTTCGAACTGTACGAAAAATTCCTCGAGCGCCAGCTTCACCAGTTCGCTCTCTGTCGCCAGCTGCTTGAATTCATCGGATGCATTGGGAACGCCTTCGTCAAGGGCAAGTTTGCAGGCGATGCGCATAACGGAAGCATCATCAAGGACGCCGATTCCACCCATGTAGTCGGGAATGATGTCAACCTTTCGGAGAAGATAGGCAAGACCACCGATAATGTATTTTTTTGCCTCGCGGCAGGTGCCTTCTGCGTCTATGGTTTTACGCATGACGGTGGCGTCGATGGCCAGGTTCTTTACCCACAAATCCATTGCCTGTAAAAGTTCGGTTTCATTCATGTCGCGTTCCTCTCTGGTTAACCGCTCGTCGGTCTGTCCAATGGTATCAGGAGATAAATCTAACTTCATATTGGAGCTTCGGTCAAGCTGAACTTTACCCCTCAGTGACCTTTGTGTCCCATAATTATCGCCATTGCCGACGGGTCCCACGAGAGTGGTTGTGGCTCAGGGGTGCCTATTTTGGAGGGTATCCTGCCTGAAAGCCTTGGGTAACAGCTCTTTGAGGGAATAGGTAGTCACTTCACCTTTTTGGTTGGCTAAAAAAACCAGGGCTTCGTCGGGAGCAAACTCGACGAGCACCTGCAGGCACTCTCCGCACGGTGCAGCGGGGGGAGAGGAGCTTGTCATGACGGCTATGGCGCTGATTCGCATGGTGGGTCCCTGTGTCGCCACGGCGTTCATGATAGCGCCCCTCTCTGCGCAGATAGTGGCGCCATAGGAGGAATTTTCCACGTTTGTGCCGGTGAATATATTCCCCTCGGTTGTCATGAGAGCAGCACCCACATGATATCCGCTGTAGGGCGCGTACGCATTTTTGGAGACGTCCCGCGCGCCCGATACAAGTTTTTTTCGCAAATTTTCCAAAAGATCACCTGCCTTACTGTTGCTTCCCCATGTGACCATAAAATGAAAAAAACGCAAAAAATCGAGGAGGATTATTTGTGGTATTTTGCTTCCCACTCTTCAACACGACCGAGAAAATGATGGAGCAGGCTGCTGACAAAGTTGTGCTTGTCGTGGAGATACAGGAGCTCACTGAGGCTTGAGATGACCTCTTGTCGGTTATAGGGCTTGATGAAAAAACCGAGAATATTTTTCCTCAGTGCACCCACGGCGTCTTCGGATTCGGCGAAGGAGACTGAGAGGATGGGGATCATATCGGGATTCTTGTTCTTCAGTTCCGACAGAAAGTTGACCCCGGTGATGGTCTCGCCGCCATCGGGACGGGGTACAGCCACCACCACGGAGAGCTTTCGGACGGAGTCGAGGACATTCTGTGCCTCGGCGATGGAGGAGGCCGTAAAGGTGCCGTATCCCATCTCTTCGAGGATGCCGCGGAGTTCTCTGCGGGACTCCTTGTCGGGGTCGAGGATCAGGGCGTTGAGGCGCACCACGGAGTCAGTTATTTTTGCCGGGAGTTTCGCCCTGAAGCTGTTAATGATGCTGATTAAGCTCTCAAGTGATTCGTGGGGTTGGGATTCCATTGATACTCCCGTCTGAAAACCAGAGTGGTAGGTAACTGCGTCTATTTGTGCCCTCGGGGCGACTCGAACACCCGGCCAACGGTTTAGGAAACCGCTGCTCTATCCGCCTGAGCTACGAGGGCGGGCAACTCCCCATATAGAGGATTTTACACAGTTTGGCAAGAGTTTTGTGGGAACCGGTGGAGGGGAGGCGGGAGAGGGAAAACTCCCGGGAAGGAGTCTAGTCTTCTTCTTCCTCGAGGGTGGCGGCGGCGATGATCTTCGCCGAGATCTCAGCGGGGACGCGCTCATAGTGATCATAGGACAGGGTGAAGGAGCCGCGGCCGGAGGTCATGGATTCGAGATCAGCAGAATATTTCTGGATCTCCGACAGGGGAACCTGGGCCGTGATTGTGACGTTTTTACCCTTCTGATCGGAGCCCATGGGGCGACCACGCTTGGTCGTGATGTCGCCCATGATGGCGCCCATGTAGTCCTGGGGAACGGTGACTTCAAGGTTGTAGATGGGTTCAAGGAGGACCGGATTTGCGGTCTTGACCCCGGCAGAGAAGCCTTTTGAGCCTGCCATCTGGAAGGCGGCGTCGGAGCTGTCCACGGGGTGGTATTTACCGTCGGTAATGGTTACGCGTACATTGATAACCTGATACCCGGCGATAACGCCTTTGCTCATCCTGTCCTTGACGCCCTTCTCCACCGAGGGAATCCACTGCTTGGGAATGGAGCCACCGAAGATCTTGTCAACAAACTCAAAATCGGTCTCAGTGTCCATGGGGAGGGGCTCAATGTCGATATAGCACACACCGAACTGTCCGCGTCCACCGGACTGTTTCTTGTGCTTCCCTTCAATATTGCTAACTTTTTTCGAAATGGTTTCTCTGTAGGGGATTCGGGGAAGGGTGGTGGTAACTTCCACTTTTTGGCGCTTGAGTTTCTCGATGGTGACATCAATGTGCATCTGGCCCATACCACCAAGGAGCAGTTCGGAAAAGTCGGGGTCCCGCCACATCTGGAGAGCGGGATCTTCAATGACGATGTCGTTGAGCTTTGTTCCGAGCTTGTCTTCGTCGGCTTTGGATTTGGGATGAACCGCCACGATCGCCAGTGGCTTGGGAGTCTCGCCCAGGAGGAATTCGACGCCGTCTTCATTTTCGGTCAGGGTGTCGCAGGTTTTTGAGTATTTGAGCTTGGCAACTGCGGCGATATCCCCGGCTTTGACGCCGTCGGCGTTTTCGCGTTTTTTACCCTGGAGGAGATAGAGCTGGCTGAAGCGCTCTTTTTTCTTCGTGACCGCGTTGTTAAAGCCACCATCGGCGCCCAGAGCACCGCTGACCACGCGGAAAATATTCATTTTGCCGATGTCAGTGGTGAAGGTCTTCAAAATGACGCCGGTGAAGGAATCGTTGGCGGAGGTGATTTCTACGATTTCGTCCCCGCGCTGGAGCTTGAATGGGTTGCGCTTTTCGGGGGAGGGGAAATACTCCGCAATGAAATTGAGGAGGTTGTCCACAGCAATAATACGCCGGGCGGATCCACAGAGGATGGGAACCAGACTGCCGGAGAGGACCGCATTGGGGAAGGCGTTCTGGATATCTTCATCGGAGAGGGTCTCTTCAATGAGGTATTTTTCCGTGAGTTCTTCATCGGACTCTGCAATGATTTCCATGAGCATTTCACGGCCCATGGCGATCTCATCCGCCAGATCAGCCGGAGGAGGAACCTCGCTCATGTTTCCGTCTTCAAACACGTAAGCTTTGCCACTGAGGAGATCCACAACGCCCTTGAAAGTAGCCTCGTTGCCAATGGGGAGCTGGATAGGGACGGCGCTTCTGGTCAGGGTCTCCTGGATGTCGGTGACGGTCTGCTGGAAATTGGCCCGCTCTTTATCCATTCCGGTGATGAAAATAGCCTTGGCTATCCCTGCATCAACGGCAAACTCCCACACCTTCTCTGTTCCAACCTGGACTCCGTCAGTGGCGCCGATAACAACGATGGCTGCATCGCTGCAGGCGGTGGCGATACGGGTATCGTTGTGGAAATCCGTGGACCCTGGAGTGTCAAGAATGTTGATTTTATTATCTTGCCATTCGAGATAACCAAGGGAGGTACCCACGGTGGAGTGCCGCTTTTGCTCCTCGGGTTCAAAATCGAAGTTGGAACTCTCATCGTCCACGCTCCCGAGGCGGGAAGTGGCCTTTGCTCCAAACAGAAGGGCTTCACAGACCGTGGTTTTCCCCACGCCTCTTTGGCCGGAAATAACGATATTGCGGATGTTGGCTGTCTCGAATACTTTCATGTTACTCTCTTGCCCTCACTCTGAACGGCTGCTGACCCACGGCTCACAAAAGGATGTGGGCGCAAAACTGCATGCCATGGGAAAATGGTACGTAACGGCTCAGGTCTCTACCGAACCCTCAATAGTGACCATCGGGTATAGAACACCATGGGGCATGGGTCAAGCTGAAATTAAGGGTTTTCAGTATTTACAACCCGGATGGCCCTTGGATTTAAGCTTAGAAGATGAAACCGAAGTTGAAATGAAAACGACCGTTGGGATCCGTGTTCCACACTCTGTTGAGGGGGATCCCATACTCAAAGGAGATGACACCCACGGGAGTCACAAGGCGAAGGGCTCCGCCATACCCTGAGTGGAAGGTACTGCTCTCGAACTGGGAGTAGGTGTTCACAATGTAACCCGAGTCAAAAAAGAGCGCCCCCCAGATTGGCATGCCCAGGAGGGGGCTGTGCTTCCAGATGGGGAACTGCAACTCCGTGTTGGAGATAAAGCGGATATTGCCTCCGAGGGGGCTCAGATTGTATACATATAGGCCACCCACAGGATTCATGGGCGTTTGCACCATCTGGGCAAAGAGGCGATCTTCCTCATATCCGCGGACGGTGGTATCTCCTCCCGCAAAAAAGCGCTCTACCTTGGGCAGCGAGTTGGTGTTTCCAATGGGGATACCGTGGTCGTACCGGAGTCCCTGGGCCAGAACAAGCCCCAGCGGGAGGCGAAAAAAGACCTGCCCGGCCATATTGAAATGGATAAAGTCATCATCACCACCCAGGTATCGGGAGGCGAGGCGGACCGAGGAAGAGAGGCGATATCCCTTGGAGGGAACCAGGGGGTTGTTCCTCCGGTCCAGAACCACTGCAGGTCCAAAACTCGCTGTGGTGGTGGAGAAATCGACCTTGGAGCTCTCACCTGCGCCGGAACTGACGCGATAGAGATTCTCTTTATAGGCGACGTGGCGGATTTCATATCGCAGGAACCACTGGAACCGCTGTGACCAGCTCTTTTTCAGCGTTACAGAAGAACCATAGGTGAGAATATCACCCAGTCGAACGGTCTCTTCGCTACGTCCATAGCCCATGATCTGAAACAATAAATTGGTACCGAGAAAGCGGGAATCCTGGTATGTGACGGTCCCCGAGAGGATCTCCGCACCGGCCTCTCCCTTGAACTCGATGGATTTGGCAAACCCGAAGATGTTCTTGTTCTTATAGGAGAGGGAGGCAAAATAGAGATTGTCCGTGGAGAATCCACCGCCGATCTCCATCTCTCCCCAGTCATCGTAACGTTCAATAAGCTCAACGACCACCGGGAGGACTTCTTTTTGTTTCTCAAGACCTAAAAATCGGATGCGAACCGAACGGAAAATACCGAGACTTCGCAGGTTGCGTCCTGCCTCCTCGATCTTTGACAGAGAGAAAACATCTCCTTCTTTGAACGGGATCTCTCCCCACACCACCGAGCGGCGGGTTTTGAAATTGCCCCGGAAAAAGGTCGGACCAAACCGAACACGCTTGTTCATGGTGATGGTGTAGGAGATCATGACTCCCTGTTTCTTGTTGTCCGGGTTCATCTCCGTGGTAATGCTGTGGTAGGGGTACCCCATATTGGCGAAAAAGCGGGCATAGGTTTTGAGATCGTTGGAGATGGCTTCCTTGGAGAAGGGGACCCCTTTTTTTACCTTGGACATTTTCGCAAGGCGCTGGGCAACAGCGGATGAGATACCCTTGAAATTCATGCCGCTCACTAAAACCCGTCTGCCTTCGGTGATAGTAAAGACGACGGTGACGTAGACATTCCCACCTGTTCTTGGCTCTGCCGCGTTGATAGAGGCGGCGCCCGCAGCGTATTTCATCTTTGGGTAGAGCACTTTGAGGGTCACCTTTGTGTCCTGAAAACCAGCCTCCCGGTATAATCCTTCTATGCGCTCCACGTCCTGCTTGAGTTGTTTCGGCGTGATAAATCCGCCGCTTCCGAGGCCGAAGAAGGCGAGCTTTTTCGGGAAAACCTTTGTGGCGATGGTGCTCCGTATCTTAGAAACGGAGAAATGCTTGGTGCCCTTCACCGAGATGCTGCCAACCCGGTGTTCCTGGCCGACCTGGATATGGTAGATGACCTTGAGACCCGAGGAGCCCAGGAGATGGCTCTCTGCAAAAACCGCGGCATTGAAGAACCCCTTGGTCTGGTAATGATGCTGGATAGCCTTGGCGCTGCGCTCAATTTCATGTTCGTCGTAGGTCCCTGACTCCAGGAAAGTGAGTTTCTCCTGCAACTCCCGCAGTGACGCTTTGGCCCTGTTCTCGAACCGAACTTCCACCTTGCGGCGCTCTCTGATCTGGAGTGTGATGTTGACCGTACGTTTTTTCCGATCAAGGGAATAGAGTTTGTCGAAGTTGTCCCGGACACTGACTGCGTAAAAGCCCAGTTTTCGATAGTACTGGACCAGTTTCTTTCGGTCCTGACGGAACTGACGCTTATAGAAGGGGCGCTCGTAGAAAAGGATTGAGTGGCGGAAAAACTTCTCGATCACCGATGACTTGACGTGGCTATTCCCCTTCACCGTGAGTTTTCCCAGTTTGTAGGAGGATCCCTTGTTGAGGGTGATAATCAAATCCTGGGTGTAGGAGTTTTTTTTCCCCTTGAGGGTGATCTTTATCTTTGAATCAAAGTATCCCTCACGGTGCAGATAGTCTTCGATACGGCCCGTCTGGGACTCAAAGAGCTCCTGTCGTTTTTTCCCCGGACCCGGCAGCGGTGTTCCGGGGCGGAGAATAATCCGGCGCATGATGTCTGTCTCGAAGAGAGGCCAGTTGCCGCGGATGAAAACATGCCGTATCACGTATTGGGGGACCACCTTGATGATGAGCGTGTCCCCGGAAATTTCCCACCTGGCGATGGAATATTTGAGATCGGTGAGGACATCTTTCACTTCTGTTTCCCAGTTTTTACTGTTTTTTAGGGTCAACTCCACCGCTTTGGTGAGGGTGCTTTCTTTCTCAAGCAGCGTGCCCGAGATCTTGACCCGGCTGGGCTGGGTTGTGAACAGTATGAGCAGAAGTTGAAGTGAAAAAAGGTTCATTGGGCACAATCGACGTTGGTTTGTGGTCCCTGATCTTACACACACATGGTAGTATTACAAGTGGAATTCTCCCCAAGGTGTACCCGATGTCGTACGGTCAGAGAAGAATTTTCATCAAATCGATGGCGGGAAATTTTACCGCCGCAAGGGTCCACAGAGTGCCGGCTGCGATGGCGACCCCGTAAGGCAACGAAGATGTCTCCAGTTCCTCGAGGGAAACACGCTTGCGCCGGGGTAAAATCCAGGATTTGATCATGATCCAGAGGTTTTTCATTGTTCTTCCCAGGTTACCTTCAATGACAACCCAGAGAATGGCGAGGAAAAAGCCCGCGATGACCACATGGAGTAACGCGGAGAGGATGAGCGGCCACCCCGTGAGGGCGCCAACGGCACCCATGAGTTTCACATCACCGGCCTCCATGCCCCCCGTAAGGCTGAGCACGAAAAAGACACCAAATCCCAGTACAAGGCCCCCCGCCGATAATCCTATCCCCCGGGCTCCTCCCGCGAGGAGACCAAGAATCAGCCCGGCGACAATGCCGATGAGCACAGTCTCATTGTCGATTTCCCGGCGCTTGAGGTCTGTGTAGGTGGCATGGGCCATGAGTGCCGCGGCTACAGAGACAGTTATGTAATAATGGAGTGAGGAGGAGAGGAGCACGTGAGGGGGGGTTTCCGTGGTGAAGAATAACGGAGAATTACCCTGCGTTATCCATTCCGAATGTTTTGAGAGTTTTGGTCATGACGTTGGCTTTTTTCGCGCCTGTGGTTACGTTGGTCTCACCGGCGAGTGCGTTTGCGGAGGCGCCGAAGAGTTTACGGATGTCATCGCCGAAGATGGTGATAACGCCAATGGCTGCGATAGCGATAAGCGCAACGATGATGATGTACTCGGTCATTCCCTGACCTTTTTTATTGGTGCGAAGGTTCTGTACTGATTTATTCATGGGAGGTCTCCTTGAGTGGGGGTGAAAGGTTACGGGTTCCATTACCTTCAACTTACCCCCTTTTATGATGGCTCGGTATCGGTCAATTGCCCTATTTTTCGCAACTGGACCCGGCGAAACCTTCTATGCCTTTTAAATAACTTTGTTAAATAAAATTTTGGTCCCGAAAGAACCAGGGTCTCTCCCTGCCACTTGAGATGAATGTCGGGGGCCATGTAGTAATCGGCCCGAAATCCGGCGATATAAATCGTGCCATCCTGCTCCCGGTATCCAAGGCGCCGGAGTTCTTTGCATATGCGCTGTTCGCCATCTACACCGAGGGCCGAAAAATCCAGCTCAAGCTCGTGGCCGTTGAGGGTTTTCATTTTGAACGTGGCATAGATGATCCCGAAGAGGACCGCTCCCGCTCCCCCTACAATAAACGCTGTCTGCACGCTCTGTCCCCGTGACCAGTAGAAATAACTGGGGATAGTGATGAGCGCAAAAGTTATGGCTGTAGTGAGAAAAAAGGAGAGGAAGAGGATCGATGAATTGTGTTTCTTCATTGGCAGCAATATGGGATCTCAATGCTGTGATGTCAAGCTGAGAGGCCCCGAAGAGAGAGGGAGGGATTTAAATTTGATAGGGGGTACCCTGGAATTCCATGCGACGGAGCAGCTTGCGTTTCACTTTCCCTGACTGGGTCTTGGGCAGCTCGGTGACATACTGGATTTTTCGGGGATATTTGTAGGGTGCCGCGTTGTTTTTTACGTGGTTCTGCAAATCTTTAGTGAGCTCGGGGGAGCCTTCAAACCCGGGCCGCAACACGATGAAAGCCTTGACAACCTTGTCACGTACGGGATCGGGAGACTCAACAGCAGCCGCTTCATGGACAGCCGGATGGGACATGAGAGAACTCTCCACATCGAAGGGGGAGATTCGGTATCCCGAGGCTTTGATAACATCGTCGGCGCGACCGATGAACCAGAAGTAACCGTTTTCGTCTTTTCTGAGAACGTCACCGGTGTAGAACCAGCCGTTGCGGAAGACTTCTGCGGTTGCCTCGGGTTTGTTGAGGTACTCTTTCATCATGCCGGGGTGGCTGTCAATTTTCACACAGAGGACTCCCGGTTCGCCTTCGGCGACGGGTTTGAGTTTTCCGCCGGTCTCTTCGTCGTCTTCGTCGGGGACTTCCATCAGTTCGATGACAATGCCGGGGCCGATTTTGCCGCAGGAGCCCTGGTAAATGTCCATGTTGATCATGTTGTGGACATAGACCATGCATTCGCTCATGCCGATGCCGTCGCGGAGGGTGACTCCGAACCGGTTTTTAATCTGATCGAAGGTGTCGGGGGCCAGAGGTTCACCGGCACTGGTTCCTTCTTTCCATTTGGAAAGATTATATTTATTCTCAGCGTCTTCCACTTTCATGAGCATGCGGTACATGGTGGGAGTGCCAATGAAACAGGAGATCCCGTAGGTCTCCATCATCTCGAACCACTTCTCGGGATTGAAGGCGCCCATTTCGTGATACAGGACGATGGACATTCCCTTGTGCAGGGCATACAGGAAAGAACTGGAGACAGGGAGCAACCACCCGATCTCTGCAGGGCAGGTGATGGTGTCCGGTGTGTCGTAGTTGTACCAGAATTTGGCGAGATATTCGTAGGCGATGCCATACCGGTGAAAGTGGACAACGCCTTTGGGATCGCCAGTGGTACCGGATGTGTATGCGATGAAAGCGATATCATCGTTTTTGGTGTCGACGGATTTGAACTCGGCGGAGGCGGCGGCCATCTCTTTGTTGTATCCGATGTGCCCTTCGCCGGTGGCTGTTTCGCCAAGGTAATCGATGACAAAGACATGCTCGAGGGTGGCAGACTTTTCACGAACGGCGTCAATGACGTCAACGAGCTGCGGTGTGGTCACAACAACCTTCACTTTTGCATCGTCGAGGCGGTAGGAGATATCTTTTTCGCGGAACATGGTGGAGGTGGGAATGAAGGCCCCCCCGGCTTTTGTGGCCGCCAGAGCGATCACATAGAATTCCACGAGGTTGGAGATACGAAGAAGGAGGACGTCCCCTTTGCCGAATCCGTATTTTGTGAGCACGTTGGCAAATTTATTGGTCTCGTCACGGAGCTCGCCATAGGTCACCGCCCGCTTGGCGCCATCGGAGTTCTCCCAATAAATGGCCACCTTGTCAGCAAGTCCTTTTTCACAGACGGCATCGGTGCTGGCGTAGCCGATGTTGAACTGCTCGGGAATGTAGGACCAGGGATCCATGGAGTTGTAGACTTCTTCGTAATTGAATGTACTCATGTAGATACTCCCACAATGTTTAAAGGTTTTATAACGTTATGCCTAAGGCTCAGGGTGGGCCTACGCCCCGCCAGGGCCTTGTTATCACCGGTCATACTTCAAAGGCCCACCAAAACGCAAGGAGAAAACTTGTGCATTTTTTCCCGAGTGAAATCTATGTAATTCCAAGACTCTAAGTGATGTCCACCCCGACAGGAAATTCCTGGCGATGCCGTGTCTGGCCGGCAAAAAAAGAGCTGTTTGAAATTCTGCAAAAATATCAGGGGATGACTTTTCCGACGTAGGCAAGCCCGTCTTCGAAGACCTGCACCACTTTGGCCAACTCCTCGTCGGTGTGACGGACGGCAATGTAACTGTGGTGGTAGGGCTGCATAAAGACACCGGCCCGGATGGCGAAGGTGTGGAAGAGGGTCCTTCTTGCCTTGTATTTTCCCTGGTCGTCTTTGGGGAAGAACACATAGGGCATCACCGGGATACCGGTGATCTCCACGGGGAATCCCGCCTTCTGTGTGACGTGTCCAAGGTCGGCGAGGAGCTTGGTCCCACGCTCCCAGAGCACATCAAGGGCATTCTCGCGCTCGAGGATCTCGATGGTTTTCAGCGCCGCGACCATCTCCAGGGAGTTGGGGAAGAAGGTTGAGGAGATGAAGACCTTGCCCTCCACAACGGCCATGACCTCTTTTTTTCCAACCACGGCGCTGATGGGATAGCCGTTCCCCATTGCCTTGCCGAAAACAGACAGGTCGGGGGTGACGCCGTAGCGGGCCTGTGCGCCACCGAGGCTGACCCGGAACCCTGTGCGGATTTCATCGAAGATTACCACCGCGCCGGCTCCATGGGCCAGGTCCCTGCACGCTTCCAGGAAACCGGGCTCCGGTTCCACAACGGGGTAGGCCAGCGGGTGGCCCACGGGAGTTACAATGATACCCGCGAGATCGTCCCTGTGTTTCTCCACCAGGGCAGCGAGGGAGTCCACATCGTTATATTTGAAGGGGTAGACATCTTCGTAGAGTTTTTCGGGGATGCCGCCCTTTACTTCCACGCACCACTCGTGCCAGCCGTGGTAACCGCAGCGGAGGATCACCTTGCGATCCGTGTATCCACGGGCGATGCGTACAGCAGCCGTGGTGGCGTCGGAGCCTGTCTTGACAAAGATGGAAGATTCTGCCGAGGGGATCAGGCGTCTCACCGCTTTGGCCAGCTCGTTCTGGAGGGGTTGGGCCAGATTGAAACAGAATCCTTTTGCGGTCTGTGCTGCGACGGCGTCATCGATTTCTTTCTCGCGGTGGCCCAGAATAATGGGACCGTAGGAACAGAGCAGATCAATATATTCATTGCCGTCAACGTCCCAGATGCGGCCTCCCGCACCCCGATCAATGAAAATGGGGTACTCTCCGGGGACAAAATTATAGGGACGCCTGATTCCCAAGATGGCACCGGGGATCAGTTCCAACGCTTCATTGTAGAGAGCCTCCGAATTGGTCTGATTCAGTTTATCCTTCATGGACATTCGCCTTTCCCGGGATTACCCGTGATTGTATTGAATTATTTGCTCCCGCTGGTGAATCCGCCGATGGCGCTGCCCGCGATCATGAGCAGGGATTTAAGATCTTCGTCGGTGAAACGGACCTGGGCCCCGATGAAGTAATCGCGTCCACCGCCCGCTCCGGTCCGTGGGCGCTCGTTCATGAGGTCGTCCACACCGGCGATGAGGAACATGCGACGGTAGAATTCCCACTGCAGGCCGATTTTGACCCTGGGGAAAATATTGGCGGAGAAATCGAAGATGTCGGCGTTGAGCTGGAATTTGTTATCCAGGAGATGGATGTCCATGCCCGCGCCGCCGGTGGACTCCTTGATGCCGAACCGGAAGGTGAAGATATCGATTTTTTTGGCGAACATGAAGGTGATCCGGAAGGCGTCGGTGACCGTGATTTTTTCTTCCCGGTACAACGGCGGGCCGATCTCGGGGTTGTCGGTGCGGGTGACCGTGTAGCTGGTGTTTCTCATGCCCCGGGGATCATCGATGAGCTCCACCAGGTAATATTTGTCCTGGCGCGGGGAGATGGCCACGCTGATATAGGTCTTGACCGTGTTGGCCATGAGGTTGTACTCGGAGCGGAGCCCCACGACGGTCTCGATGTTGGAGAAGCCACCCAGCAGATTTTTAACATCACCGGTGATTTTTTCCACGTCGTCGGCGATCTGCGAGGAGGTGATGAACTTCCCGACAGTGCCCTCGCCTTTTCGGATTTTATCGGTGATATCCTTGACGTTCTCGGTGATATCCTTGGTGTTTGAGACAATGGCCTTGGAACCGTTGAGGGAGCCATCGAGTTTATCGATGAGCTTGGACAGTTTTACCAGGGAGACCGAGACCGTGTCGCCGATGCCGTCTATTTTTGACCCGGTGCGACCGACAATGGAGCGGAGATTCCGTGTAGTCGCTTTGATATCACTGAGAATCATGTGGACATCACGGGGGGCCATGGCTGTGACCGCTTTGACATCGGTGGTGATGGAGTCAAGCTTCTTGAGGAGTTTGTTGAGCGAGTCCGAGTTTGTGGTGATGGCCTTGTTGGTGTTGTCCACCAGGGTCTTGATGTTGGAGGAGGCGAGTTTTCTGACCTCAACCACGAGCTTCTTGACCTCGGGCATTATCTGCCCCACTTTTTCCACAATATCGCCCACGCTGGTGGTCTCCAGGACGAACATGATGCGTTCACCGCTCTTCAAGATACGCGAACGGCGTTCCTTCCCGGTTTTGGGATCGATCATGGTGGGAGAACCCGGATCAATCTCCAGGTAAAAACCGCCCATGATTGAGGTGGATTTTTTCGTGACCGAGGCATTTTCATAGAGGGTGACGGATCGCTCGATGAGTACATCGACACGGGCCTTGTTACCGTGGAGTCGCCG
>JAHJLU010000537.1 GCA_018821745.1 Myxococcota bacterium
CGGTCAGGATTTTCCCGGTCGCAAACGGGTCACTGACAAGGAAATGCATTTCTCTGCCGCGCTCATTGCCAAACTGAAAGCGCTGGCGGCTCAGTGGATTAAGAAACATGAATCCTATGTAAAAGAGGGGAGCTCCCACAAATTCAACTGGCAGGTCAGGAGCTGGTATAACAGGCGCCTCAACCCCGGCAAACTCTATCGGCAGATGTACGAGAAGCAACTGAAAGACGGACAGATTGGTGCCGCCTATTACAGCGCCGTTCGAGCCGCGACCTGGGCCTACACTGCAGGTAAATTCACCGATGTCGCCTGGCTGTGGCGTCAATGGAACAACCTGGTCGCCAAGAATCAGTCCCAATCCCTCAGACTCTTCAAGGCCATTTTGGAGAAGCGTCGCGCTCATCAGAAGATGCTCGAAGAGAAGAAGGCCTGCGAAAAGACCAAATTCAAGAGCAAGCCCTGCAAGACGCTGAAGGTGAAGCTCGATAAAGAGCGCGCGGCCATGAAGAAAAAGATCGCCGAGGAGAAAAAGAAAAGGGCATTGGCCAAGAAGATGGCCAAAAGCAGGAAGAGTAAAAAGCCCACTCCGAAGAAGCCCCTCCTGGCGAAAAAACCAGTGAAGAAACCCGCAGCGGTGAAGGAGGTTATTCCTCCTCCTCCCCCAAAGGACTTCCAGAAACTCTTCTTCGATCTCGCCAAGGAGATGAACACCAAAACCAAGAGTCTGACGGCGGTGAAGAAGGAGCTTGACTCACTCAAGCCCAAGACCATTGATGAAGCGCTCTCCCTGGTCGCTGCCAACGAGGAGATTCTTCAGGGGACGGCGTTTGCCATGCTCAGTTCCTCACGTCTCAGCCGCCTGAACAATTATCAGCGGTTCCAGCGGTATATTGAGAGACGGAACGCCCGTATCAAACGCAATCGAAAACCACAATACAACTGGTACGCAGGCTACCAGGAACGTCGCAAGATCTCCACCACCGCCCAGTATGTGGACGAGACGGTGAAATACGCGGGCATCGCCTTCGGGAAGGCAAGCCTCGCGAAAGAGCTGGCAGGACTTCATACGGCCGGTTCCAAGCCCATCAGCGTCAGCAAAAAACGCATGAAGAGCGTTGCCAGTCAGCTATTTGCGTCTGCCAAGGCCAACCTCGATCTCATCAGTTCGGTCTTCAGCCGGCAGCGTTACGGGAGCTACGCGCTCAACAAGCTCGGGGAAAGGAATCCCGAGTATATCATCGCCCGTCTGGGGACTATTCAGGCAGGACGGATTGTGCTCAAGTTCCAGGAAGACGAGGAGATTGCTAAAAATTTCAATCTCGACGTTGGTTACACGGCCCTCGGTGGTGCGGTCGCCTCTTATATGGCCTCCATGAAGCTCATCTCCAAGTGGTTCAATAACCAGGTAGTGCATCACACTGGCTCGGCAGTGACCAAGGTGGGCAGACCCCAGGCGCTCACCAACTCTCTCCACCGCGCGCGGATATTTGCCCTCGAGGCTGCCCACCGCGCGAAGATGGCCACTGGCATGATTCCCACTTTCAGCCGGATTCTTTTCCAGGCCGCCAGCGCCTATCGAAAAGAGAGCCTCTCCGGGCAGGTCAAGGCGCTGGAACTCTATTGGCGTTCGGCGCTCTACTCCAAGCTCGCGGAGATGCTCATGCGCAGCATGCCCGAGACCGCTCAGCCCAACCCTGACAAGGCGCCTGCCCCTGCGAAGACCGCCTGTGTCAATCCCTTTGACACCATCCTCTCCTCCACCCTCGACAAGAACTCTCTGTAAGCCTGTCTTCCCCCAATAAACCCACAGGGTGAAATTTGCCCGAGCTTTGTCCCACGGGCAGTCTTCATGTGAACAGCCGGGGTGTCGCTGTGCGTTCGCGGGAGCGTTGTGGCATCAGGAGGAATTATGGCAACCGGAGTGTGTTGTGAATTCGGTGTGGGAATTGGCGCCATGGGGCGTTGAACGGGTGATCGGCGATCAAAGGGCGGGGGGCTTTTCAGGAGAATGGGAAATCCTTACCGGCAGAATTTGGCTGTGGTCCACTCCGTGTCGCCGTCGGAGTACTTGATGAAGAGTTTGCTGCCGCTGATTTGTGTCACCTTCCCTGAGTAGTAGCGGCGACGCCCTTTATAGGCACAGGAAACCTTGTCGCCGATTTTCCAGTAACCACTGCCGCTGGCTTTTCGCACGCGCAGCGCCTTGGCCGCGGCGGACAACGGCCGGGGGCACATGTCGCGCGTGTAGGAATTCATCCTGGCCAGTTTGTCGCCCCTGACTATGGAGACCTGCAAATCGCTGAGTTTATAAGTGCCGGGCACCTTTTTGCCATTGACCCATTTCCCGGGGCCGGGTACAGCGACGATTCGCGTCCAGGAGGATTTGTCCTTGTTCCAGTAGGAGCCCCGCTCTCTGAGCACCGGTACGGCGCAGTACTGGTCCTTGAATTTGCTGGCGCCCTTGAGGGCCCAGGTGATATTCTTGTTCATGGTTTTTTCTCCCTCGCTGTGCATGACAACGGTGCTGCCCTTGACAAAATACCACGGGGAATAGACCTGTCTCAGGTAGGCCTCCATCTGTTTCGGCGTAGCAGTGCGAAGCATCCTGTATGTGTACTTAACCAGCTCTTCCCCCGAGCGGAAAATGGGGATTGTCACCGCGGGAAGGCTGCTCAAGTGGGCTCTCGCGCTGCTGGCTTCGGCCTTTTCCTTGATGGACTTCATCGCGTTATATTCCTCCGGGGAATATTTCTTTTCGGACAGAACCTTGCGGTCTGCGGATCTGCGCGTTTTTGAAGTGCCCTGGTATCGCCAGGGGGACTTCAGTGTATCACGGATGAGGGTCACCCATTTGAGGTGCTGCACATTCTCAACTGTGTAGCCCCCTTTTTTCCAGCGGTAATTACCGACGACGCTGACCGTAACTCTATTGGGGCTGGACCAGGTCCAGTTGGGTTTTGCGGCCATTTTTAGGTTGCTGAGATCGCTGACGATATTTCCGTGGTCGAAGCTGCGGCCCAAAAAGGAGAGCTTGTTGGCCCGTACGAGATTCAGAACCACGGTGGCGGACGGCGGTGGCAGGCCAATGTACCAGGTGGTCCAGTGGACCCAGCTGGAGAAGACGTAGCGTCTGCCCGCGAGGAGGTATTCCACGTACCCGTCTGTCATCTTTTTAATTCTGGGTTTTCCCGGAATACCGCCCTTTCGCTTGCACTCCACCTGGCGCGTGTACCAGACACGGAGCCTCTTCTGGGTCAGTTTGCCCCCACTTTTAAATTTGCAACTGATGAGGTCTTTGTACCCCATGTCCTTCATTACTCGCCTGAGGGAAGGCTTGGCCTCTCCCCGGGCAGGGACCAGCAGAAGCGCCAGGAAAAGGGTTGCCATCAGGGATGGGAAAAGAGAGTCAATAGCGGAGTTCAGGAAATCTTCAGTCAGGACCAATTATACTGCTTATTGGGGGCCTATTTGCGGAGGGCGGGGTTTTCCATAAGGCCAAGGAAGAGGATTGTGCCCGTGGCCTCATCGACGATAACAAAGAGAAACGGGTGGTCAACCCGGAAGAGTTTGACGGACTGGGTGATGGATCCCGCTGACATGGAGGCCATGCGCACACGGGTGACCGCCCTGGCCTTTGTGCCCTTCTCGTTTACTTCGATTTTGGCCTCCTGAGTGAGGCTCTTGATGTAGAGGGAAGGGTTCATATTGGCGAACTGGGCGCTTGTCTCTGAGAAGGGGTGGGTCAGCCCGAGGCTTACCAGGCTCTTTTTCAGGTCGTTCTTTTTCTTGAAGGTGAATCGAGGAAGATACAGGTCAATCAGCCGCAGCTGCATGGTGGAGAGCAGCCCCACGGACCCTTTGGAAATATTGAGGATGGTGGGGAGATCTTTGGCGAGCCCAAGGGCATCGACGTCTTGATCCGGGAGTATGATCAACATGGAGATGCTGGAATTTTTGTAGGTCAGGCGAAGGGCTTTGTAATTGGTGCCTCGGACATAGCTGTGGCGGGAGCGGTGGAACATGGTCGGGACCTTGACGGTTTTC
>JAHJLU010000538.1 GCA_018821745.1 Myxococcota bacterium
CCCTCCATGACGGTGCGATTATCATTCGTGAAAACCGCATCTACAAAGCGGGAGTCCTGCTTCCTCTCAGCGAGGATAAAAAAATGGAGAAGAAATACGGCACACGCCACCGGGCTGCACTGGGCATCTCCGAACACACAGACGCCATCGCGTTGGTCGTCAGTGAGGAGCGGGGGACCATCTCAATCTGCGAGGGTGGAAAGCTTGTGGCCATGGAGAATCTCACTCGACTCCGTAACGAGCTCATGAGGCTGCTTCGCCGTCAATCGCTCACACCCTCCCGCTGGTGGCGCAGCAAGGGTAATACCAGGAGCGGAGGGTAACAGATGCAGGGCTTGCGCGAGTTCTTCTTCGGCGACTGGAAGATGAAAATACTGGCGTTTCTCATCGCCCTCGCTATTTTTCTCATCGTCAGAAGCGACAAGGACACGGAAGGCTCCATTACAGTCCGCGTCACCTATGTGAACCAGCCCAAAACCATGGTTCTCATGAATGAGCTGATTTTCTCCGTCAAGGTGTTGATTCGGGGACCCTGGACACGGGTCAAAAAAATCAACAAGAGTACCCTGGAGAAATCGCTCAACATTGATCTCGCCAAGGTCACCGGCGGTCGGTTTGAGCTGGATTCCACCATGTTCAAACTTCCCCGCGGCATCCGGGTGACGTCCATCTCCCCGTCCCACCTTCCCATCCGCATGGAGTCCATCCTCACCCGCACCGTACCGATCACACTCGGCAAGATAAAAACCGACAGGTTTCATCATGTCGCCGACATCAAACTGGTACCCGACAAGATTACCATCACGGGTCCCAAATCCGATGTCCTCTCTGTTCTCTCAGTCCCCCTGCCCTCCATGACCATTCCCAACGAAAGGGTGACAGAAAAGCGGATCAAGCTCCCAGATCTACCGCCGCGGCTGGTGATCAAGCCCGCTGTCAGTGAGGTACTGGTTAAAATCATTCTGGAGAAAGTTAAAGAGACAAAAGTCTTCGAGAAGCTGCCCATACTTGTCGATGGAGACGCCTCCCTGTTCCGACTCTCCCCCACCGTGGTCAAGGCACTGGTCGAGGGTGATAAAAAGGCACTCTATGAGCTTGCCCCTTCCCAAATCCAGCTGTATATAACCATGCCACTCACCCCCGTAGCTGACAGATTCACCCTGCCTGTCCGCATAAAGCCCATGGGAAAAGGCCTCACAATCCGTATGGTCCCAGCCCGCATCTCTGTAAGCAGGATCCACGTAGAGACCACCGATGACAAAAAAGCAAAAAAAGCCAAATAGCGAAGCTGCCGAGAGGCCGCTGCCGCCGCTGTGGATATCTCTGATCCCCTTGGTTTTTCTAATTTTCTTTCTGTTTTTCTCCGTCATACGATTTAAGCAGTCTCCCCACGTGGCGCTCATTTTCACAACGGCCATAACCGCACTGCTGGCTAGGATTACAGGCCTCTCATGGGACAAAAGCCTTGAGGGGATGGTAAAGTCTGTCTCCTCCACCCTGGCCGCCGTGTTTTTGCTCATGATCGTGGGGATGCTCATCGCCTCATGGATTCAGGCCGGGATTGTCCCCGCACTGATTTACTATGGTTTTGATATTGTCTCCCCCAGGTTTTTCCTCGTCACTGCAGCGATTGTCTCGGCTGTGGTTTCACTGGCCACAGGGAGCTCATGGTCAACAGCGGGGACCATAGGGCTTGCCCTCATGGGACTGGGGAAGGGAATGGGTATCCCTGCGCCCATGACCGCAGGAGCTATCATCTCCGGTGCCTATTTTGGTGATAAAATGTCCCCGCTGTCGGATACAACCAATCTGGCACCCGCTGTCGCAGGGACCGATCTGTTCACCCATATCCGCCACATGGTATGGACCACGGGGCCTTCATTGGCGATTGCACTGATCCTCTATCTCATTATCGGTCTCTATCAGGGGGGGAATGCGAACCAGGAGACCATTTCAGGATTCACGGAACCGCTCCGGAGGAGCTTCACCATCACACCGTTTTTGCTGATCCCGCCACTGGTGGTGATTGGTCTGGTTGCGCTGAAAAAACCTGCCCTTCCCTCCATATTCATTGGCATTCTGCTGGGGATGATTTTTGCGCTGGTGTTCCAAAACGCAAGCCCCAAGTCCGTAGTGTCCGTGGCGATGGGAGGTTTCTCATCCCACACGGGGCACCAGGCGGTGGACTCCCTGCTCTCACGGGGGGGGATCTCGAAGATGATGGACACCGTGGCTCTTATTATCTCTGCCGTCTCCTTCGGCGGAGTTATGGAATCCGCTGGTTTTCTTCACCGGATCACAGCGACCATATTGAAAGTTGTACGTGGCACCGGCTCGCTCATCGCCGTGACCATCTTCACCGCCATCGGTGTCAATATCATGGCGGGGGACCAGTATA
>JAHJLU010000539.1 GCA_018821745.1 Myxococcota bacterium
GGGGGAGATATCTCATTTATTCTTCTTCCTCTGCGCACAGATCCGCGTAGGCCTCACCGTCGAGGAGAGTGGCCAGTTCATCGGTGTCGGAGGGCTCGATAACGAAAATCCAGCCATCGCCGAAGGGGGCGTCATTGACCACTTCGGGGCTATCTTCCAGCTCCTCGTTGACTTCGACGATTGTGCCGCTGATGGGGCTGTAAAGGGGGCTCGCGGTCTTTGTGGACTCAACGGTCCCGATCTCCTCGCCCTTCTCAACAACAGCACCCACTTCGGGAAGCTCCACTTCCACCACTTCGCCAAGATGATCCACGGCGAACCGGGAGATTCCGACTCTGCCGGTCTGGGGATCGAACCATTCGTGGGATTTTGCGTATTTGAAAGTATCCATAGTGTGCTCCGTTGTCCCAAATGGGAGAAAAAAGTTTAGCTTCTCTTGTAAAAGGGTCCCTTGACAATAACTGCCGAGACCATTTTATCGCGAACATTGATAAGAATTTCATTGCCTGCGGTGCTCATGGTGCGGGGGATATAGGCCATTCCCACGGTCTCATTGATGAAAGGAACTTTGGTGCCCGAGGTGACATGACCCACTGCATCGCCGGGAGTTCCGTCCCCGTTGATTGTGTGAACCGTGTGCCCGTGCCGCGGGATTCCTTTTCCTGTCACTCTGAAGCCGATGAGGCGCCGGGTGACCTTCTCCTGTTTTTGCTTCACCAGGATCTCTTTTCCGATGAAATCACCTGCGTCAAGTTTTACAGCGAAGGCCATGCCTGCCTCGAGTGGGGTGGTTGTGTCGTCGATGTCGTTGCCGTAAAGCCACAATCTGGCCTCCAGCCGCAGCGTGTCACGGGCGCCGAGCCCTGCAGGTTTAAGTCCGAGATCCCGGCCGACCTCCATGAGCAGTTTCCAGCCGGCGGGGCCCAGGTGCGAGGGGAGGAAAATCTCGAATCCATCTTCCCCCGTATACCCGGTGCGGGCAACCATGACCTCGTGGTCGAGAAGAGTGACGGTACCGAGCCCGAATCCGGGAATATCACATAGATTCTGTGCTTTGGAGGCTTTGGCCAGGATGGCTTCGGCCTGGGGCCCCTGGAGGGCAAGGAGGGCGATGTCATCACTGATGTCAACAGGGACAACCGAGGGGCTGTGCTTTTTGAACCAGGCGAAGTCCTTCGCGGCGTTGGAGGCGTTTACCACCACCAGGATGTCCGTCGCGCTTCTTTTGTACACGATACAGTCATCCACGATACCGCCCTGGTGGTTGACGATGGGGGTGTACAGTGCGTGACCCGGCGCGAGGGAGATTACATCGTTGGAAACCATGTAGTCAATGGATTCCTGGGCACCGGGGCCGCGGAATTCTATCTCGCCCATGTGGCTTACATCAAAGAGGCCCGCGGCTTCGCGGACAGCCATGTGCTCGGCTTTGCTGCCCTCATACTGCATGGGCATTGAATACCCTGCAAATTCAGCCATTTTGGCCCCCAGTTCAATGTGGATATTATGGTAAACGGTTTGTTTGACGTCGGTCATGGCAACCCTCCTGACGGGGAGAATTTATCAAACGGACCATTTCGTCAAGGGAAATCCCGTTGAAAAAAGAGGAGAGGAAAGAGAATCAGTGTAAAATTTCACAAATACTCCAGCCCCTGATTTCCAGCGATAAAAAATAACCGCCCCCGTGAGAAATATTAGAAATTCCTTTTAACCGTGCTAAAATTTCATATACTGCTGCGGGCACCCCACCTGACAAGGAGCTTTCCATGAAAACCATTCTGATATTTTCCCTCGTTGTTTTCCCCCTTCTCGTCGGCTGTAATCCAGGGGGCGGAGATAAAGACAATAATTTTAACTCCGGCAATGTGAATAACACCAGCATTGTTGATCGTGACGGGGATGGTTATGCTCCTGCCACGGGAGACTGTGACGACACTGACTCTGACATCCATCCTGGTGCCACGGAGGTGCCCGACGGGGTTGATAACAACTGTGACGGCTTCATCGATAATGACTACGATGGCGACGGATATCCCTCCCCCGCCGATTGCAATGACAATGATCCCAACATCCACCCCAACGCACTGGAAGACTGCTTTGACGGCATCGACAATAACTGCAACGGTCTCATAGACAATGAAGAGACCGATGACGATGGGGACGGATACTCAGAGTGTGAAGGGGACTGTGACGATCACAACGATAAGAAGGGCATCGGAGCCATCGAAGATCCCACCGACGGGATAGACAACGACTGCGACGGCTTTGTGGACGAGATCGACGAACCCTGCGATTGCGCGCGCAACGAGGCGACCCTCGCCCTGACAAACATGGGGACCTCCATGGAGAACCTCTCCAAGGCCCTCGGTATTTGCAACACTGCGGTTTTTTCCCAGCCCATTCAGATGCTCTACGCCCAGTCCTGGGGCATAATAAGTTACGATGAACTGGGCCACACGGCCAACGCCAACGGCTGGGGTGACATCCGACCCATCCCGCCGCGGGTGATCGACGAGAACGATCCGGTCTATCCCGCCTCCTGTCAGGCTGTGGTGCTCTTTACCGGAGAGGCGTTTAACCCCTACCCGGAAGATCTCGATATGGATCTCGGCCAAGAATGCCCCTTTGACCCTGTCACCCTCATTGACAACGCCGAGCCCGATGATGTCCCCTCCGAGTGCCATGACCTGACCCAGATCAAAATGGTCCTCAGGGTTCCGGGAAACGTGACCGGGATCGCCTTCGACTTCATCTATCTCTCCTCGGAGTATCCTGAGTGGGTGGGCAGTGAGTTTAACGATACCTTCTATGCCATCATAGGGAAAACCACCCCTGACGCAACCCACATCAACATCTCCTTCGACGGCAACGGCAAGGCGGTGACCATCAATAACAACTACTTCGAGGAGCCTGGTTCACTCTCTCAGTCCATTAACGGGACAGGCTATGAGGGATCCACGGGCAGTGCCACCGGGTGGCTCACCACCAAAGCCCCCGTGGAGCCCAACTCCATCATCGAGGTGATCTTCTCCATCCACGACGAAGGAGACGGCATCCTTGACAGCGCCGTGGTCATCGACAACTTCCGATGGACCACGGTCCCCATCGACGGCCCCATCACCGTCGAGTAGTTATTCCCATCTTTGAAACTTTCTCCAGTCTGAGTTCGTAGTGGGAGAGGGGGTTGAACTGGTTGTTGGTCTTATCCTTCACCAGAATAAGATATCTGCGGTTGGGGTGAATGGAGGTGCGGATCTTCCGAAGGCCACTGTAGACCCCCCGCTGATCCTCCTGCACCACATTCCCGTAGGAGTCCTGCAGGATAATGACCGGATTGATCCCGTGACCCCCCGTGAGCTGGATGGAGATGCGCGGGGGATTGGAGAGGGTCCCCGGGAGGGTGAAGCGATAATAGTCAACGTCGCCCTTGACGGAGATGTATGCCTTGATGGGGAGACCCGGTGAGATGGTGTTGGCTCTGCGTGGCTGGTTGTTGGGCTCCTGCTCGTCGCCGGGCTTGGCGGTTCGGGAACCCCACTTGAATTCATAGATGTTTTCTGTGCTTATGGGGCCATTGGCGGCAAAAGAGAGCAGGTACTCACCCTTTTTGAGGTACTGGTGGGCAAAGGAGAGGACCTCTCCCTCCCTGGTGGAGGTGAGGCAGGTGGGTGGTTTGGTGTAGAGACACATGGTCATCTTCCCACGGTGATAGGGGGTGAGAGTGAGATCTGCCAGCACATTGTCCGAGAGCTTCAGGCGGAGGTAATCCTTGTCGAGGGGGTGGGAGAGATATCCCTCATGGGTGCCTTTGGTTCCCTCGACGGAGTTGGCAGTTTTGGGGCTGTCGTTGGGCTCCTCTTCCATCTGCGCGCTCTCCGGTTCAATGGAGAGCTTGATCCGATACTTGTCCTTAAGGCTGTATAGACCATTGCTGGGGCTGATAAGGATGTAATGCGTACCCTTGCCGGGTCGAAGGCGCCGCAGAACGAAGGGGGTGTTCTTGGCGATGGAGGTTTTCCACAGGGGGGCTTTTGCCTTCTCCTCCCAGAGCGCGATTTGGGCGGGAATGTCCTTGGGCCCGGAGAAGTCTATGCGAAGATGGTTGGGATTGGGAGGAATCATAAAGAGGTCATAGTCACTCTTTGAGCTCAGGTATCCGCTCATAACCTGTCCCATGGGGATGGTGTTTGCCTCGTGGCGGTGGTCGTTGGGTTCCACCTCTTCACCGGGTGAGGGATCGGTGAGTTTCCATCGGAGGATATAGGGCTTTTTATAGTTGGACTGAAAATCACTGCCCCTCCAGCGCTCTCCCAGTTTAAAAAAATACCTGCCCGGTGCGAGGGTGAGATTGACGATGATCTCCTCCTGCCCTGGTCCATTGGCATCCTGGACTACAACACGCTCGAGGCTTTTTCGGTGTACCGCCAGAAAGATGTCAATATCGGGGACGCCGGAGAGGCTGACCCAGAGGATTTTTTTATCGGGACCGGGGACGTCGAAATGAAAGATGTCCCGATCGGGCTGGAGGCCCTTGGTGTAGGTGCGAGCCTTGTTGATGAAGCCCCGGGCGCCGACACCGGGGGGAAGGAGCTGTGCCCAGTTGGGATAGTCGTTGGGCTCCTTCTCGTCGATGACCGGCTCGTCAAACTTCTTTTCCACCGGATCGTCGGGTTTTCCCACGAGGTGCACCGGCTCATAACTGGATTTTTTCGGTTTTTTTCTGGGTCTCTCCCTGGGCGACTCTTTGCAGGCAGAGAGTGACAGGAGAAGGACGAGGAGTAAAGGACCTGGAGACATGCGGGGGTGGGTTACCGTCCGAGGATGTTGATGAGTTTGTCGGTCACATCGAGGGAGGCCTTAGCGTAAAGCAGCAGCGTGGGGTTTTTGGGATCATGGGCCAAAATAAAGGCGTAACTGTTGTTTGTAGCGACTTTGGCGGCGGCGGCCTTGAGTTTGTTGGAGAAGGGTTCTGCAACCTTCTGGAACTCGCCGGCCAGATCCTGCTGGAGTTTGGACAGTTTTCCCTGGAGTTTGCGGACTTTAGTCATCCAGGTGTCGTATTTGGTCTTCAGTTGCTCCATGCGTTTTTTGCGGGCCTTGGCGTTGAGGACGCTCATGTTGGCCTGGAAGGATTTCCACTCTTTCTCAATGTCGTCTTTTTCCTTGGCGAGGGGGGCCTCAAGCTGCTTGCGCTTGTATGCAAATTTTTTCTGGAGTGCTTGCTGCTTGGCCATAACAGCTTTGCCGGGACGGCTCTCCTGCAGAACTTTGGTGGGATTGAACCAGGCAATGGACTGGGCGTGGCCTTCACCCGCAAAAGTGGCAAAAAGGAAGAAAATGGAAAGAAAAAATGCTGATTTCATAAAAGTTCTCCTTAATAAATATTCATTCCGTTCTATGGAAACTCCCCGACCAGCGAGGATATTCCTTGGACACCCACTTTGCGGGGTAATTCAAGAACTCGTGCAGAAAACTGTTAGCCAAGACCTGTCTAAAATTCAAGCAAATCTTTGAATTTGCGATTAAGGATCAGGGCTCCTCTTCAAGACCGATGACCACCTTTTCTGTGATATCCACCCGCTCGGAGGCGTACAGGACGACCCCCCTGAAAAGGGTGACCACCAGATCCAGTTTGAGATTTCGCGCGATGAGACTTGCGGTTTCCTTGACTTTTTTCAGGATGCGCCCAGCGTACTCTTCGTTGATCTGTTCAACTTCACGCTGGTACTGGCCCTTGAGCGCATAGCACATGCGTCCCAAGCGTTTTTGTGTTTCCAAGAGGCTTGGCAGTGCTGTTTTGTCGGGTGATTTTTCCAGCGCCTTCAGTTTGAGCGTGACCTCTTTGATGGGCGTGCCGCATTTTTTTTCCCACAGCTTTTCCCGTTGGGCCAAGGCATCCTGGATGATTTTCTGGTGTTTTCTTCCCCAGACAGATTTGTCCATGAGGACCTTCATGTTGACCACGCCGATGGTGACGGGGCGCTCCCTGGTACAGGCACCCTGGGTGAGCAGGATGAGGATGAGGATGAGGAGAAAGCGCATCAGAAGGAGTTCCCGATATTGAATTCAAAGACAATGGAGTCTTCACCGGGTTGGGGATTGAAGGGGAGGCCCCATTCAAAGCGCAGAATTCCGAGGAAGGTGTACCAGCGGATACCAAACCCCCAGGAGGTGCGGAGTTTGCCGATTGAGTAATTTTCGTTGTCGTCATAGGCGTTGCCGGCGTCGACAAAGAAGACGCCTTTGACCATCATGGCTTTGAGGAGATCAAACTCAAGCTCCCAGTTGAAAATGAGGGTCTTGTCGCCGCCTTTTCTGAAGGAGAAGAGCTGGGCGGAAGGATCGGGGGAGACGGGGACTTGAATTCTGGGTCCCAGAGAGTAGGGTCTGAACCCACGAACCGTGTTGATGCCGCCGATGAAGAAACGCTCGAAGATGGGAACGCCCGACTCCAGATCGGAGGTGATGAGTCCCGCCTCGGCGTTGAATTTCCCTACAAAGGGACCAAAGAGGGGGTAATAAATCCGTGAGTAGACGCGGTACCGGTTGAAGACGTTCTGTGAACCGAACTCGGGGCGTGCTACTTCCATGGATGCGCCGGCCAGCCACCCTTTGGTGGGGAACAGGCGGTTGTTCCTGCGGTCCCAGGTGATGGCGCCCTTTACAGAGGAAGTAATTCCGTCTTTGAACAGGTTGGCTACGTAGGCGGTGGAGGGGATGGTGAGACGGGATCCGCTGCCCAGGAGGACACCGCTTGAGGAGGTGTTGATGCTCACATCTTCCAGTTTATAAGTGAGGAAAATACGCCAGAAGGGGGTCAGATTGTACCCCCAGGTGAGGCTGCCACCGTAAGTCTCGCGGTTGAAACTTTCGAAGGCGTACATGGAATTGTACAGGGAGAAGGCGAAGTACCACTGGGTGTCGAGGAAGTGGGGTTCAATGAAACGCAGGGTGAAGAACTGGCGCAGGGAAGACATGGCTCCCTGCAGCACCAGAGTCTGGCCACGACCCAGGAAGTTCTGCTGTGTGACCTGGGCCTGGAGAAGGAAATTCTCGACCGTGGAGAACCCGAACCCGACATTGAAGGTGCCTGTGGAGCGCTCTACCACGATGATCTTCAGGACGAGTTGATCGTCACGAGTGCCTTTTACCTGTTTGAGTTTGACACTGGTGTAGTATCCCAGGCGGTTGATCCGTGCCTTGGACACGTTGATCCGCGTGACGGAATACAGGTCACCCTCGTTGATGATAATCTCCCGCCGCAGGACCTTGTCCCGGGTTTTATGGTTGCCCGAGATCTCGATCCGCTCGATGTAAACTTTTTTATTGGGCTTTATCCTGAAATCCACCGCGACGCTGAGATTTTTTTCGTCGATGGGAGAGAGGGGGATCACATTGGCATAGGCATAGCCCATGTCTTTGTAGTAGGTAGTGAGGCGTTTGAGGTCCGTGGCCAGACGCGTTCGGTTGAACCAGGAGCCTGCCTTGGATTTGATCATGCCATAGTGCTTCTTGATGAGTTCGGCTTTGGCTTTTTTATCACCGGAAGCGATGAGTTTCTGTACCGCGTCTGATCCCAGGAGAGTCCCGCTGACTTTAATGGAACTGATCCGGTATCGTTTCCCCTCGTCGATGGGGATGTGTACGTAGACCTTGTTCTGGGCCGAGGAGAACTCGATCTCGGGGGGCCCTACCTTGGCCTTGACGAAGCCATGATCCAGATACAGTGAGCGAATCTTCAGGATATCGATTTTCAGATCGGATTCTTTGAAAACACCGTTTGTGTCGCTGAGGAAGGCGAAGATACCGGGTTTTCTGGTGGACATGAAGTCCCGCATCTTTCCTGCGGAAAAATGCCGGTTTCCCGAGAAGGAGATGCCCCCCACCTTCACGCGTGGGCCTTCTTTGACGTAGTAGTGCACCTCAACCAGGTTCTTTTTGAGGTGCTTGAGTTTCATGGTGACTTTGGCGAGATAGAACCCGTCTTCCTGATAGCGTTGTGTTATTTTAACCGCATTATCCTTGGCGTTTGCTTCGTTGAGGATGGCCGCAGGCTTGATGGTGACCACCTTGTTTATGGTCTCAAGGTCGATTTTTTTGTTGCCGTGAACAATGATGCTTTTTATGGAAGGCTTCTCCTTCACGTGGATGGTGAGGATGAGGCCACCGGCAACTTCTTCGTAAGTAATCTGAACATCACTGTATTTATTGAGGTTCCACAGGGTTTTTATGTCCTGACCGAGTTGAACCGGGCTGAGATAACTGTTGGCCTTGGTACCGATGGTGTTGAGGATGGCAACGGACTCCGAGAGACGGTTTCCTTTTACAATGATTTTCAGGACTTTGGGTCGCCATTTCCCGTCTTTGGGGAGATCGTCAATAATTTTTGCCTCTGACACACGGGGCGACAGGCCGATGACAACGACCATAAAAACCGCCGCGAGCAGAGGACTATGCCGGAATCGGCTGCGATTCAATTCTTTCATCACCAGTGATAACTCCGTCGGCCATTGTGACCTTCCGGGGGAAGAGTGCGGCCATTTCATTATTGTGGGTAACCACGAGAATGGTCATACCCAATTCCCGGTTAAGGTTCAGGAGGAGATCGTTGATCCGTGAACCGGTGTTGGAATCGAGATTTCCAGTGGGTTCGTCAGCCAAAAGAAGCGATGGACCCATAACCACGGCTCTGGCGATGGCAACCCGCTGCTGTTCGCCGCCCGACAGTTGTCCGGGGCGGTGGCTGAGTCGATGGGACAGTCCCACTATCTCCAGCGCTTTTTCTGCTTTTTGCCGTGCCTGGCGCATGGAAAGTCTGCGGATAAGGCCGGGAATCATGACGTTTTCCATCGCGGTAAAGGCGGGAAGCAGGTGGTGGAACTGGAAGACGAACCCGATCTCCTGAGAACGGTAGCGGGCAAGTTCCTTGGACGTGTAGCGGGTGATATCTTCACCTTTGAACACAATTTTTCCCGATGTGGGTGAATCGAGTCCGCCAAAAAGATGGAGCAGCGTAGATTTTCCCGCACCGGAAGCTCCCACCACGGCGAGCATTTCCCCGCTGAGGATGGTGAGGTCGATGGCTTTGAGGATCTCCAGGTTTTTTCCCCCGTGGTTGAAATTCTTTACCAATTTTTCCACGTTTAGTAATTCCTGAGTCATCCCGTTTCCATTAATGCGCCCATGGGTAACCGGCTCCGATGCCGAAATATTCCAG
The DNA here is from genome assembly GCA_018821745.1 of Myxococcota bacterium. Taxonomy (GTDB): domain Bacteria; phylum Myxococcota_A; class Polyangia; order HGW-17; family HGW-17; genus SZUA-580. The sequence continues at coordinate 9,218 of JAHJLU010000539.1, forward strand.
GAAAAGTTCAACCCCGTGGCCTGCCTCAGGCTGCCAATGGGGGATCCTCGTGATCTTTCCCCGGGGACACTACGGTAAACCACAAGGTGCCCGTTATGTCAATATGAACCCATTCTTATGACGTAGTTTCGGGGGAGCGTGATACAACAAGCGTGAGATCTCCAAGGGTGATGGCAGCCCGATCTTCCATGGGGCAAGGTTTTTGCGCGGGCTGCCCATTATAAAAGGTGGCCGGGGCGTGGGGAATCAGGCTCATGAAACCTTCACGGACACGAATGGTGGCATGTTTTCTGCTGACCGTATCTTTTGAGAACCGAAGGTGGCACGCCTCACTCCTGCCCAGGGTCAAATCACCAAAATGGGGCAGCAGGAGGGTCTTGGGCGAGGGGTCAGACCAGGTGAGTGTCAGTCGGTTTTTATGGAAGGAGAGGAGGGTTCCGGCCTCCGTTTCGGGGATCTCCACCCGCTCTCTGATAATGGTGAAGAGGTGGGGTCCCGCGTTCAGAGTGAAGGAATCGGGGAGTGCAATACTTTCACTTTGGCGAAGAAGGGTCCCGTTCATGGTGACGGGGACCTCCCCGCTGAGCCGCTCCCCATAGAGGGTGTGGGCGATTTCATAGAGATGGAAACAGAACCCTCCAGATTTTCCAAGGGGAAACAAGAGGGTGGAGTTTAATGAATTACCCCCCACCACTTCCTGTCCGTAGAGCGTCCAACCTGGGGGGTTGGGCCCGGGGGGAGAGCGCAACGTGATGAGGAAACGGTTCATGGGGATCACCTGAGGGCAGGTCCGGTGAAGCCTCCCTGGCTGTTCTGGCGTGGAACCTCCAAGATGCCGCGGGGGGTTACAATGGAGTGGAAAAGTGACTGTGTGACCGCGCTGCGGGGCCAGATAACACAATCCTCCAGGGTGACGCCGGGGGCAATGGAGACTCCCTCTCCGGCCACAACCATCCCCGAGAATACCACGCCCTTGCCCACTGTGATGTTTTTTCCCAGGAGCACCGAGGTGTTGTCCGCGAGGGAGATGGAATCACAGGGATCATTGTGGAAGGTGATGCCCAGCCGTGAGAGGAGATCCTGCTCAAAGAGGTTCTTGTTTCCCTGGAGGTATCTGGCCGGCGTGGAGTGCTCCCACCAGTAGCCATTGGCGGGCATTGTGTATCCGAAGAGAGCTTCGCCAGCGGCAAAGAGGGGTTTCCATCCCTGGCGGACCATACAGGATGGTCCCTCGGGAAGAAAATCAAGAAACCCGGGTTCGATCACGGAGATGCCCGTGAACATGGTGGACGCGCTCGGGGTCTCGTTGTTTTGGGCGTCTTTACCCAGAATGGAGACCAGTCGTCCCGCCTGGTCAGCGCCAATGGAGCCCCAGCGACCCGCGTCGGGGTCGGGTTTCAACACCATGGTGCCGAGGGCTCCGCGCTCTTTGTGAAAATCAATGACCTCACCGAGGTCACAGGTGGTGACGATTTTGCCGTTGAGGATTACGGCGGGATCCCTGCCAAAAAAATCCCGCACTTTTTTTACACCACCGCCGGTGCCCAGGATCTCCCCCTCTTCGTGTGACCAGTGAATGGTAACACCGAAGTTTTGACCATCTCCCAGGAAGGTGGTGAGGAGATCTCCCTTATGATGTGTGTTGATGCACACATCGAAGATTTGTGCTCTCTTGAGCAGCTCCAGTGCGTGGACGATGAGGGGAATATTTCCCACGGGGAGCATGGGTTTGGGGCGTTGCTCACTGAGGATTCCCAGACGTGTGCCATAGCCGGCGGCCAGGATCATTGCTTTCATTACATTTCCCACTTGATATGCAGCATAAGCCAGATGGACGCAACGATGATAAATCCGATGATCACGGCCACAATAAACCCAAAGGCAATAGCCTGACGCCGGGAATCAACTTCGTCGGACTGGCTGGCCAGGTCCTTGAAAAAGTTTTCCTCCACGCCGTCCTTTTCGAGCATGTCGGACATATTGTCGATGGAGATCTGCCGCCGGCGGATGAAGAGAAAGACGGCGATGAAAATGACAGCCATGAGGGCCACGCCGGAGAGGGCCATGAGCAGAAAGACGGCGATCTGCCCATTTTTTTTGAGGCGGTTGAGGGAGGACTCCCGCTTGTGTTTGGTGTTGAGCAACAGTTCGTGGGAGTAATGGTATTTATCCAGGAAGCCGGCGAAGAAGTGAAGGTCGGCTTTCACCTTGTACCCGGTCTTCCATACCAGACCCTTTTCCCGGACGTAGGAGAGGTAGGCCTTTGTGTAGTTGTCGAGGTTTTTTACCTTGCTGACCATGCCCAGGGCCTCGTCCATGATTTTAGGATCATTGAAGTGGGGATAGACCCACAGGGAGGTGTTGGCGGTACCGTTCACCATGGAGAGGTAGGAGAGACCATACTGGAGCTTGTAAAACCCCCGCATTCCTGTGGTGTTAATGACGGTCTCCCCGAAATAATTATCCAGGGCGATGAACTGGGATTTTTCCCACCCGGTGGTAGAGTAGGTGGCCAGGTACAGAGGTCCCTTCCCCAGACCCTTCACCTTGAGCTGGATGCGCTGGTCCGGAGGGAGAATCCTGGGTAAGAAGGCGATGAATGCGTCGTCCTCAATACTTCCCACATCAAACTCGGCGTTTTTCTCCTGGGACCAGTGACTATTTTCCTTGAGATATTGATATTTTATCCCAAAAGAGATGCCGTGGGACATGGGATACAGGGACATGGAGTCAAGCCCCAGGCTGTCGGTGGAAAGCTCAAAGGGGAGCTCATCCCCTTCTTTGTATTCCACCATGCACTTCTCCTTGTCACGGGCGGCCATAAAGGGGAGGCAATCAACATTCTCAGGCAGACGGAGTGTTCCGCTGATAATCTTCAGTTTGGCCTTAACGCGCAGGGGTTTCCCCTCCTTTGTCTGTGCTTTCAGGAAGAGGATATCCCGGCTGCGCTTTTTAAATCCCCTCGCGTTGGTGGGGTGGAGCGAGATCACGACTCCCTCGGAGTCGGCGTTTCCCGAAGAGGAAGACATTGTCTCTATGGTAGAGCCTTCTTGTCCGGCTTCTTCTTCATACAGCTCCGTGAGTTTAATTTCACTGGCATCAAGGGTCAGAGGGACTTTCCACGATTCAGAACCCATATCGGAGTCAATATCGAATCGCAGGTTGTATGTGCCTTTGGCCAGGGGCGGGTAGGTCACCGGGACATCCAGCGCCATCATATATGGCCACAGGGATGACGCTTTTCCAATGAGAAAGTCGTTCTCGCCCTTCTCGAGGAACACCTTGACGCTGAGTTTTTTCACGGGCTTATTGAGTTTGCCTTTTCGCGCCAGGAGCCGAAAAACACTCTTTGCGCCAGGCTTTGCCGTGCTGACACCGTAAACACGGACCCACCCCTTGATATTCGCCCGGGAGATAAAGACCCCGACGCTCATAATGAACGTTGCAACCACTGGAAGTGCAATAAAAACTATGCGCTTGAGGGTGGTACGAGGGGAGGAAATCAGGGAGGGATCGGTGGTGATGTTGCTGGTCACTTGGATGTTCCTCGGGATGACAGGATGCACGTGACGAAATCAGTGCAGGTTTTGTGTTTCAGACAGCGGCCTATTTTACCCGCGTCTCCCACCTTTCCTCCCCGATTGTTGCATGCGGGCAGCAGTTTTTTTTCCAGGAGGGAAAAATACCGGTCCTTGTCCCATGGTTTGTCCGGAGCGATACGTGCCTTGAACTCCGGCCCGCAGGATTTCAGGCGCGTGGTGAATTCGGAGCAGTCGATTTTATCTGAGCAGGAGATGAGGAGGAGGGCACCCGGGAGCCATGCAAATCTGGCCATGGGGCTATTTGAACACCTGTTTCAGGCAGGCGTGAACATCGGTGCATGAGTCCTGGGCGATGCAGGTGTTGATTTTTTTTGCCCGCTTTTCCTTGCCACCGATGGTCTCACACACGTCATAGTAGTATTTATCTATGATTTTCGTGTATTTGGCGGCGATATTGTTGGCGTCTTTTTTAAAACGGGGATCCTTGAGGTTTCTCCCCTGCTTGTTCAGCATGGTGTAGTTTTCGTGCATGCATGTGGTGAGGCGGGACTGCATTTTTTTGCAGTCGACCTTATCTTTACAGCCCGACCAAAGACCTGTTGTCATGAGCGCGGCAATGAGAATAAGAGGAGTTCGTCCCATGGTCACCTTACCTTTCTGGGAAAATCTACCATTAAGGGTATGGACTTTCAACTGAAAAGGCGAGAAACCCATGGCAGGAAAATGGTTGGTTTGCAACAGGATGTGGAGAGAGGGCCCGGGACAAATTCCACCTTTTGTGCTTCTTTTATTGTATCTGAGCAGCGATATATTATAGTAAGATGCTTGATTGTTCCATGGAATCCATGACCCACTGCGGTTTTCCCCATGGCAGATCCTTTAATGACAAGGAGATACACTGAATGAACTATGTACTCGATACCAACGTCCTCCTCCACGACCCCGAGGCAATTTTTTCTTTTGGCAACAACGATGTTTACATTCCCATCTATGTCTTCGACGAACTTGACAAGTTCAAGAAAGAACTGAGCCAGCGGGGTAAGAGTGCCAGGGAGGTGATCCGGAAAGTGGAAGCGTTGCGGCAGGTTTCATCGCTCTTTGTGGGAGTCTCCCTGGGTGAGGGCAAGGGCAAATTGCATGTGAAATACGCCAAGACCGAGACGCTGGAGATTCCTTTTGAAGACGAACTGCGGCTCCTTGACAACGCCATTCTGGCAACAGCAAAGCACATCGCCGAGATAACCGATGGAGAGACCCGGTTTGTCACCATGGACGTCAATCTTCGCCTCCGGGCTGACGCCATGGGTATTAAGGTCGAAGATTATAAAGGGGAGTCTCCCAGGAAAATCGAGGAGCTCTACACGGGGATCATGGAAATCACCGTTAAAGGTGAGGTCATTGATTCACTTTACAACGAGACCGTGATTCCCAGACATGACGACTGGGACCTGTATCCCAACCAGTTCGTTATCCTCAAAACCGATGACGCTTCGGGGCAATCGGGCATGGGACGGTTTATCGCCACCGACAACACCATCCGCCTGGTCTCCCACATGAAAAACCGCAAATGGTCCGGGATCTCGGCACGGAACAAAGAACAGTCCTTCGCGTTCGACATCCTGCTGGATCCCGCGGTGACCCTGATTACTCTGGTGGGAAAGGCTGGAACAGGAAAGACCCTCCTCGCCATTGCCGCTGGGCTCACCGCCCTTGAAGAAGATGATTACAAAGCGCTGGTTGTCTCCCGTCCCATTTTCCCCATGGGGCGTGACCTGGGATTCCTCCCCGGCGATGTGGACGCAAAACTCAACCCATGGATGCAGCCCATTTTCGATAACATGGAGCTCATCGCCCAGTTGAAAAACGGTCTGGGAGCCACATACAAAGATATCGTCGAGGGGAGCAATATCCGTATTGAACCGCTCACATACATCAGGGGGCGCTCCCTCCCGAATCAGTTCATGATTGTGGATGAAGCCCAGAACCTGACCCCCCACGAGGTCAAGACCATCATCACACGGTGCGGTGACGGCACGAAGATAATTCTCACGGGGGACCCCTACCAGATCGACAATCCCTATGTCGATGCGACCAATAACGGCCTGACCTATGTGGTGGAGCGGTTCAAGGGGCAGAACCTGTCCGGTCACATCACCCTCGCACGCGGTGAGCGCTCCGGGCTCGCCGAGCTGGCTTCCAACCTCCTCTGAGAGCATCTGTTTTCCCATGATCCATCAGGTTATTCTGTTTTTCAAGAGGGTGGGGCTCTTCCTGTGGGATCCCGAGGGGTCCGTGGGACTCACGGCGGGCAAAAAAGTCCACCGGGCCCTCCTCTCACCGCTCACGCTGTTACTCCTGCTCTTGGTGGCCGGGATTCTTTATGGCAAGAAAATTGCCCACCTCACATGCTGGACACCCCGGTTTTTTGGTGTTCAGCACATGCACCTGCTGCTGTTTTCCTACTTTTTGCTCGTCTACGGGGCTCGGCGGGTGCGTCGCGGGAGATCCATGCTCCTGCTGTTTGGCTCCCTGACCATTGCCATCCTCGCCTCCCTGCCCCTCACGCTGCTGAGTTTTGGTATTCTGATTCCCTACTGGCTGGTAGTTCGAAGCTCCATCGCTCCTCTCGTGAAACACCTGACGCTCCTGGCGCTCCACGGGGCGGTGATGGTCCTGTACTCCTTCCATCTTTTTCCCGGCGTGGTGTTTTCTCCCCTCTTTGGGGAGGCGGGGGTTATGTTCGCCTTCTTTTTGCCTCTGCGGCTGTTCTGGTACCACTACCAGGTGAGCAGATCACACTTTAAGGGGATCACACTGACGGAGCTGCTGACCTACTTTTTCCTCGCTCCGGCGCCCTTTATTCTCCCCTATATGTTTGCGTTGCCGCGCCGGGAAGAGATGCTCGCCGTCAATGACTCCGATCCTCGTACGGTGGGGACAGGGACACTCTATATCGCCGCGGGACTCTCCTTTTATCTGGTGTACCACCTCCTCGATATTCTGGTGATGTCTCTCTCGAGAGTGCCATATATGAAGGGGATTCTCATCCCCTGGGGGTATCCTGTGGAGCCCGTGTTCTGGGCGCTTGGATCTTCGTATATGATCACCGGGCTCTACAACAGGCTCGGGGCGAAGGTCACCCTGGCCTTCAGGTCGCCGCTGAAGTCACCTTCGGTGTTGGAGTGGTGGCGGCGCTGGAATGTTCATTTCAGGGATATGCTGGTGGATATGTTCTTCTATCCCCTGGTCATGGGGAAACGCAGGCACCCGTATCTGCGGCTCTGGGCCGGAGTGTTCGGGGTTTTCATGGTGGGGAGCACGCTCCTCCACTGGGGGGTGAAGCACTATTTTATGAACGCCGCCCTGGTCCCCTACTGGTCTATGCTGGTGGAGAACGCGGTCATGTTTTTTGCCGTGGGGATCTTGCTCCACTGGGAAAAATATCGCCTGGACCGGCGGATGGAGCTTCGGCGGGAGGCAAAAAAAGAGGGGCGCCGTCTGCCACCGGAGCGACCGCGACCGCTGGTGCTTCAGATCCTCTCCTATCCCCTCACCTACGCCATAGTTTTTGTTTCGGTTATCGGGGGATACACTACCAACCTGATTGTTGAGGGGACCTATGTGGATCGTCCGACAGCCATGATGCGGTATGCGAAAAAGCTCCGGGACCGTGGCGACCACTCTTTGAGCAGGCGTTATTACAATCTGGCCATGCAGGATTTCGAGACCCGGATTGCGCCCTACAATGATCTCTCTTCCCCCTGGCGGATCAAAGAACGCCACGGCGCCCTGAAATTGGCGCTTATCTACGTCAGAAACAACGACAACGATTCCCTCATGCGCATCGCGGGGCTTTTGGGCTGGTCACCGGCCATGATCTCCCAGGCACAGCAGCGGGCAGGCTATCCGAGGGTAAAGGCCCTCGTTCATTGGGAACTCACCCGTCTCAAGGGAATGAGGGGGGTTCGGGCGCTCTTCTCGGGGAAACTGTAGGGGGAGCTAAAAAGATACAGAGACGAGGGGTAAAAAGAAGGCAGCACCCGATGGTGCCAGGAACCCTGCCTTGTGATCTTCTTTGCCGGAGATGGAGATGAGGGTGGTGTCATAGGCCGAGAGGGAACCCCCCGAAGAGCCCATGTTCATGAAAAATTTCGTACGTTTTTCCCGGTTGGCTTCCGAGGTGACGATTGGCGCGGCGATGGCCGACACCAGTTTGCCGATGGCACCGAGCACCAGGAGGGTGATGGGCATGGCTATGTTGCCGTTACTTTCTGCCGCATCGATGAGATAAAAGATTCCGCCGTACATTGCCACTCCGGAGAGGAGCCCCACCATGGCCCAGTCCTGATTTCCCGCATAGAAATGACCCGTCCCGAAACCCAGCATGAACTCCAGAAGAAAGGCGAGGGCCACGGATTTTTCACCGGGAGCTTCCATGGGATAGGCAATGGGAGACCTATAGTTGTGGCGATAGGTGTTGCCGTAGGTGTTGCAGTACCCGCCCTGGCAGGGATTACACTGGCCGTTGCTGTAATAGTATCCCTGGGGACAACTGGGTGCCATGGCCTGAGCCGAGGCTTCACCGGGAAGGAGTCCGGCCAGGGCCGCAAAGCATAAGATGGGGAGGAGTTTGGTAATCATGGAGGACACCTCATGGAAGAAATGGTTGATGCGCATATTTTAGCATGAAAAAAAACGGTGTCAGGAGAAAAGGGAGGATCAGAGGATTTTGCCCGGATTCAGGAGATTCTGGGGATCCCAGGCCTTTTTTATGGCGTGCATCATATCCAGGGAGTTGGGATCATGCTCAAGGGCCATGAAACGCTTCTTGGAAATACCGATGCCGTGCTCGCCCGAGAGGGTGCCACCGAGCCGGATGGTGGTGACAAAAAGCTCCTCCACGGCCATGGCAAAGTTCTTCCGTGCCCCGTCGTCGTCGGTGACAAAATTGACGTGGAGGTTTCCGTCGCCGGCGTGACCATAGCACCCCATGTGGAGACCATGCCGCCGGGCAATCTCCTGAACCTGGGCGACGGCCGCGGGGATGGCCGCACGGGGGACGGCGATGTCTTCCGAGATTTTATAGCGGTGATTCTCCTTGAGCCTGGTGCTCACGTTTCTGCGCGCGGTCCACAGACGCCTGCAGGCGCTGGGGTCCATGGCGACATCAATATGAAGAGGATCACCTCCCTCCAGAATATCCGCCAGACGTTCCAGCAGCGCGTCGTCATCGGGGAGCCCCTCCATCTCGCAGAGGATCGCCCCACCGGCCTCGGCTGGAGGCGCGAACCCCTCGATTCCCGTGATGTTTTTCAGAGAGTACCCGTCGATGAGTTCCAGGGCCATGGGGTGTACCGAAGAGGAGAGCAGGGCGGTGACGGCACGGGCCGCCGAGGCGAGGTCGGCGTAAAAAGCCAGGACAATCCCCGGCTCCCGGTGGCGGGGGATGAGTCGCATGATGAGCTTGGTGAAGACCGCCAGGGTCCCCTCGGAGCCTGTCAGGAGCCCTGTGAGATCGTATCCGGAGACTCCTTTGATGCTTTTGCGTCCGAGATTGAAGCGTTTTCCCCCCATGGTCACCGCTTCCATTCCCAGCACGTATTCACGGGTGACCCCGTAGCGAAATGCCCTGGGTCCTCCCGCGTTCTCCGCCACATTGCCCCCCAGGGAGCATGTGTCGAGGCTTGCGGGGTCCGGAGGATAAAAGAGCCGGTGCTCCCAAACCGCCTGCTGCAAGGTCTGGGTGATGATTCCCGGCTCCACAATGGCCAGGGAAGAATCTTCGTCGATCTCCAGGATACGCTTCATGCCATCCATGGCCAGGACAACACCGCCGCACACGGGGAGGGCGCCGCCGGATTTACCCGTACCAAGCCCACGGGGGGTGACGGCAAATCCTTCCATGGAGGCGAGTCGCAGGAGCTTCTCGACCTCAAGGGGCGACTGGGCCAGAAAGGCAGCCCGCGGATAATAGGGACCCTCCCCCGATTCATCGGTGGCGTAGGCTGTCAACGAGGTCTCGTCGACGATGACCTGACGGGGATTAAATTCCCTGCGAAGAAGCTCGATGATATCCATGAAGATTGTTCCGTTGTTACTTCAGAATGCGTGCGACTGCCTGATCCAGGCGTTCATCGGTGACCGTAAGGGAGGCCCTGAAGTAGCCTTCTCCTTCGGGGCCGAACATGTTCCCGGGAGTGACGAAGATGCCGTATTTTTCCAGGAGAAATTCCGTGAAGGCGCTGGAGTCCATGCCCTGCGGGGTTTTGCCCCACAGGAAGAAGGTTCCGCCCGGGAGGGGCGCCTTGGCTCCCAGAGACTCAAGGGCTGCCTGCAGTTTTTTCATGCGGGAGCGGTAAGTCTGGCGCTGGGCAGGGCCGAAATCATCCACCAGGGTGTCCAGGGCGAAGGCCCCGGCGTACTGGATGGGCTTGAACTGACCGGAATCCATATTGGTCTTCATGATGTTCATGGGTTTGAGCAACTCGGGGCTGCCCAGGGCGAAGGCGAGCCGCCAGCCGGTGATGTTGAACATTTTGGAGAGGGAATGGAACTCGATGACGCATCTTTTTGCCTCGGGCCATTCAAAAAAGGAGCGTGGCTTTTCCTGGAAGTAGATCTCTTCGTAGGCAGCATCGGCGACAATAATGATATCGTTGGCCAGGGCGAACTCCAGGGTCTTCTCATAGAAGGCGGAGGGGACGGCTGTTCCCGTGGGGTTATTGGGGTAGTTCACGTAGAGGAGCGTTGCTTTTTTTGCCACCGCAGGATCCACCTCGTCGGTGTCCATGAGGAAGCCACGGCTGGCGGGCGTTGAGAGGATGTGGGGCGTGCCTCCCATGAGTGTGGTCATGGTTTTGGGGATGGGGTAGGCCAGGGAGGGGACAAGATTGATGTCCCCCTCGGTGGTATAGGCGATATAGCAGTTGCCAATGCCCTCCTTGGAGCCGATGAGTCCCACCACTTCGGAGGCGGGAGCCATTTTCACTCCGTAGCGTCGCTCCATGTATCGCGAGGCGGCCTCTCGAAAGGGGAGGGTGCCAATATAGGGGGAGTAGTTGTGGTTCTCTTCGGCCAACACCAGCTCGGCGATTTTTTGCCGGAGCGCCAGGGGTGGTGGTGAATCGGGGTCTCCCACACCAAAGGAGATGACATCAACTCCCCTGGTTTTGAGTTCATTGAGTTTTTTGTCGATGGACGCGAAGAGATATTCACTGATGACGCCAGTTCGTGACATAGGAATGGACCTCGTGTAAAGTGGTGCTCGCTATGGTCGGGCCCACGTGGGTGTCTTTCATCTATCACAGCACCCCACCACTTGTCCATAACCTTGAATTTTACCCGCAGCGATAGAAGTGGCATTGATTCCTCTTTTTTCGCAGTTTTGTCACAAGACAGGAGTCCAAATGAAGACCGCCATCGATGTTCAACTCGCCACGAGACTCATAAACTCCGGACCACTGCTTTTGGTGGGGACCCGCTGCGCGGATTGGTTCAGCATGGCCCCCATTGCCTGGTCCATGCCCGGATCAAAGAAGCCACCCACAATCTTTCTCACCGTGGGAACCCATCACGCAACCTGGGACAATATGGTGAAAAAAGGGGTCTTCTCCTGCAACGTGGTGAGTCCGTCCCTGATTCGCGCTGTGGCCTTTCTGGGCGCCCACTCGGGAAAAAATATGGACAAGATGACAGCCCTGGGTCTCCCCTACTCCCTGGGTCCCCTCCTTGAGATGCCCCTTTTGAATGACGCTCCCGCCGCCTTCGAATGTGAAGTACTCACCCTGGACCCCAAAACCTCCCTGGTTCAGGGTGTCATCGTCTCGGCTTTTGCCGACTCCCGCTGGTTTCAGGAGCGCTGGCTGGTGGAACGGGGATTTGCCCCTGTCCACCACCTTGGTGGAGACGCATACCAGGTGGGCGCCGAGGTTGTTCGTCAGCCACTTCTGCAGGATCCCCCGGACCTTCGGGAAGATCTCTCGGTCAGTTAGTTGAAAAAACAAAAGATATCATAATGGAATGGAGGGTCAATCCGGGCTTTGTGTGTCCGGTGGAGGGACTGTTGCCTCCTGGGGGAATGAGTCATTGAAGATACTGTTGATGATATTACTAAATGGTAAAATAATAATAATTTAATATCAAAACCTTGCTGTTTTTCTCCTTGTGCGCCGCAAAACAGTGCTTACAGACACTTGGAGCGCGGTTTCTTCCTGAGCCCGCCCCGTTGCAGGTATTGGCCATTGCTGAACACCAGGAGCCACCCATGAAAGATCGACTTGAATTTTTTCCCGTCACATCCTACGCAGTGGTGATGGGTCTGACAGGACTCACCATCGTTACGGGCAAATATTACCACCTTCAATGGATGCCAAAGCTCATCGCCCATGGGATGCTTTTCTTTTCATTAGCTGTTTTTCTTTTGATCTCAGTAATGTACGGGCTAAAGGCGCTGTGGTTTTTTGACCGGGTGGCCGAGGATTTTCATCACAGAATCCGTGTTAACTTCTTCTCGGCAATCTCCATCAGTTTTTTGCTGCAGTCCATTGCCTTTTTAGCCTACTGGCCCATCCTCTCCCTGGTGTTCTGGTGGGTTGGGACCATTGTTCACACGATTCTGATGCTTTACACAATTGGCTTCTGGATTCGGCATAATTTCGAGATCCAGTTTATGAACCCGGCATGGTTCATCCCTGTGGTGGGAAACATCCTCGTGCCCATCGCCGGTGTGGAATTCATGCCCGCCACCTTCTCCTTTTTTTATTTCGCCGTGGGGATATTCTTCTGGCTTGTACTCTTTACCATCTTCTTGAACCGGGCGATTTTTCATCACCAGCTCCCCGAAAAGTTCATACCCACCCTGTTTATTCTGCTGGCGCCTCCCGCCATCGGATTTATCGCCTACATCAGGATTACCCAGAGCTGGGATTTCTTTGCGGCGCTTCTTTTGCACCTCACCATATTCTTTGTGGCCCTGCTGGTAGTGTTATTCAGGAGCTTCTTCGGGATAAAATTCTTCATCTCCTGGTGGGCCTTTACCTTTCCCATGATGGCGGTGACCATTGCCATGGCGGTGGCATATCAAGTCACCGCGCAGGATGCCTATAAGTATGGATCCTGGGTCATGTTCAGTTGTGCCGTGCTCATGGTCCTCTTTGTGTCGTATCACACGGTTCTGAAGATCAGAGCGCATGAAATCTGCGTCAATGAAGACTAATTCAAACAGGTAGCGTTATGAAAACAAAAATTACTGTTGTTGTTTCACTCATTTTCGGATTTCTCTTTGGGATTATTTTTACCGCCGCTGCGCTCAATATTTCGGCTCAGAAGATGATGATCAAGGAGTTAAAGAGCCCCTTTGACTTTGAAAAAACCGTCAGGGTGATGGTTGACCGCATCAATCAGAAGCCGGGCTGGCATGTAACGGCTGTTATTGACCAAAACAGTGAGGTCAAGAAGAACGGTGGTTTTGAGATTGGAAAATTTACCATCATCAAGTACTGCCATGGGAAATTTGCGGCCCGGATGCTCGCGGTGGACAGCCGGAAAAAGATCGGGAATATGATGCCCAAATCCTTTGCGGTGTATGAGAAGTCCGATGGTCAGGTGTATATCTCCACCATGAACGGCGCGGTTATCGGGAAACTCTTTGGTGGCAGGACAGAAGAAATTATTGAGGAGTCATCCCTTGAAATCGAAGACATCATGCGCTTCGTTAACCTGAAATACACATTGTTCTAGCAGTTTCACCACAGGGGGGAGCCGGGTTGTGCGTCCTTATTTTCTTCGGCGAACGGACAGCCCCGTGGCAAGCATGATTACAAAGAGCAGCATGAGAGAGGAGATGGGTGACGGGGATTTGCCGCCTGCGGTGGCGCTGCAGAGGTTACTCCCTTCGGCTCCCATGAGAGGGTCAATGTCGAGATCGCCCCGCAGGATGAACGGGACGGTCGCCGTGATTCCTTCCACGGAGGCGCGCACCATGTTGATTCCCTCGCCGGGGAGGAAATCCACCGTGGCAAAACCGTAGGCATCAGTCTCCACGTTCATGGTTGTCAGACCATTCTCCATGGTGCCGTCACCCTGGGTCACCTCGAAAGAGACGTACTGGAAGGCCACGCCTGATCCCTGTGAGTTGAGAACTCGGACCACCAGGGGATTCTCCAGTGGCTCACCCACGAGGCCCCACTGACCGTCACCGGCGATATATTTCAGATCCGTGGTATCGAGGCGGTTCACATCAAAGGGGTTGGACTGTGCCGTGGTACGACCGTCGGTGATGAACATGGTGATCTGTTCGGCGGGGTCCAGGACCGAAAAGGCAAAGGAGACCCGGCCTGCCACCATGGGGGGAGTGATATGCGGGGAAAAACGGGGATTTTGTGCTGTTCCTGTCAGGGAGATGCCAAGGGCAGATGTGTAGCCCTCCAGGCGGCGTTCCGAGGGGTCCCTGGCCTCAATGGTGACTGTGAAAACCTGGCCCTGGTCCTGGGGTGAGGGGATGGTCTCGATGAAAAAGTGATCCGCACCTTCCTCGTAGTTATAGGAGACGGTGATGGGGCCCTGCACGGGAGTGGAACCGCCCTCGCTGGTCATGATGACCTTGAAGGTGAGGGTGGGAAGTGGCGCCAGCAATGGAAATGCATAGGCGAGCCACGCCGGTGTGTTGGCGTCAAAAAGGCTCCCAACGGGGACAAAGTCGCTGCCGTCAAAATAGAGCCAGGTGGAGCCACCGTCCTGGGAGACCTGGTAAGTGATGGCGGTGCCCTCGGGGATGGAGGTGGGCTCATAGAAGAGGATCTCCTCCCAGGAGGTGATCATCTGGGGGACGGTCAGGGTGGGGGTGACCACCGTCGCCGGCCCCTCTTTGTAATGGGAGATTGTCAACTGGCCAATGACCGACAGCTCCGGCGTCGGGGAGACCAGGGGCCGGTGATCCTTGATGGAGAGCAGATGCCGCTCGTCTCCCAGGGATGCCTCTTCAATATAGGGTGCTACCGGTCCGTCACAGATCAGATAATTTCCCGCGCTCAGGGAGGTGTTGAAGAAGATGCGGTTGGCGTGGGGGGGCGCATAGGAGGTGGACATGGAGGAGATGAGGGGTGTGCCGTCTATGGATTCGATGGAGCAGTGGGTGGAGGCATCCTTGGCGGCGATGAGCAGATAATTTGCGTTCATGGGGATGCGGAATCTGCTGGCCATAAACTCCCGTGGATAAAAGGCGATGGCCTCTCCCCCCGTGCCGTCTCCATTGGCAATGGCACCGATGGGTCCGTCGGCCTCAAGATGCACGGCGGGTCCACTCCCCGTGGAGCCGGCATTTGGGAGTGCGATGTATCCCGTAGAATGTGCGGTGTGGAAGGTCTGGGTGCCATCGGACCAGGAGGCGGTGATGGAGGTGTTGTCGTTGAGGGCGGCAACATAGATGGTCCCTGTGGCTGCCCCCCACAGCTCGTTGGCGGCGGGGAGGAGGGGGTGCCCGTCGTTGGCCTCAAGGGTCCTGTGATAGGCGATGATGGGGAGATCCGATGTGATGAAGTAGGAAACGCCCGCCACGTCCTGGTTCACCTCAAGGGAGGTGGCGTCGGTGACTGAGAAGGAAGTGAGGACCCCTGAACCATCGCTGATGGTGACGCTGGCGGCTCCCGTGGGGGAGTAGAAATGAAAAATATCCGTGGAGCGCTGGGCGGGATAGACGAAGAGGGTGCCCGCCATGGAGTAGGGTACAGGGATGTCGCTGCAATCTTCAAGGGCCTGCATGGAATATGGCCCTGTGGAGCGGATCACGCCCCGCGGGGTGGTGAGCGCGGCGACATCGGCAGGACCAATGGAAACAGGAGTGCCGTCACCCACGGAAAATTCAATGTCCCCCGTCAGGGAGGTGACCCTGGCCTGAGCGTTGTCAGGATAAAACCAGTACGCGCCCTCCACGGGTTGTGTAAAATTGAAGATCTCCTCCCATGAGCCGCTGTTCTCGAAGTCGGGGTTTCCGAAATAGAGGTGCAGGGTCGTCGTTCCCTGGGGCATGGACTCCATGCGGAACCACAGCGATCCCTCCAGGGCGATAAAATTGAAATACTCCAGCCAGGTTCCGGTGATCTCGGTTCCGTCATCCATGAAGAGGCGCAGGTCCCGTCCGCTCACGTGGGCCAGGTCGAAAAGCTCCCCGGGGAGGGTTGAGAGATCCAGCATTACAGGGTACTGGTTCAGGGTCTGTCCCGACTGATTGGAGAGAACCAGCTGGATTCGGTTGGACCAGCCGGGGGCATACCAGTCGCTCACCTCGATCAGGTGGGCGCTGTACCCTTCAAGGACCCCGTCTCCCACTACGGAGTATTGCCCCGTCTGGTTCTCACGGGGGGCCGCGAAATCAAACCAGGCCGTGTCGGTGGCTCCCAAAAGCGAGAGTGTGAATATGAGAAAAAATGGCACAATGAACCTCCCAAAAAACGATGCCTAGCCGATGGGGCCGGAGCATCCCTCTTCATCAAAGGTGTTGCTGTTGTTGTCTTCGATGCACTCGTTATTGGCGCCTCCCGTGAGGCAGGAGGGCAGGTCGTTATCCACACAGGCCAGGATATTGAGCCGCGCGGGAGAGAGAGGCGGCGCGCTGAAGGTACAGATGATGGTCTCGCAGTCCCCGGGTTCCAGGGTCATGGAGGTCATGGTGGTGGCGTCGCAGGTGATGGGGGTGTCGGAGGTCAGGTCCCAGTAGCCCACGGTGGTTCCCTGTCCCACACGGAGATCTCCCCGGTTGCACACTTCGGTGATGATGTCCACGGAGCTGTTGCAGTTGGTCTTGTCATAACCGGTGATTTCCACCTGGAGATCCGGGGCGGCGAAGACGTTGTAGTCGGGCATATTTTGGCGGAAATTATTGTATTTGAGCCAGTTGGGCGTGACAAACTTGCTGGGAAGTGTCCCGTCTTCATTGATATTGGTGATGTTGTACATGTGCTGGTTCCAGATACGCCGCGTGGGAACCCAGCGATCTGAAGAGTCCCCCCACACCTCAATACCGTGGTTGGGACTCGCCGCATCGGTGTTGTTCTCGATGAAGACGATCTCCGCGTTTCCGTCGTTGTCCACATCGACGATGATGGGGTACTCAAGGCGCGTATGGGAGAGGTTCGGCTCCTCAAAAAGGATGGTGCCGTCCACTCCTGAGAAGATGCGGAAATTGGTCTCGTCGTTGTACACCACTTCTGCAGCGCCATCGCCGTCGAAGTCGAAAACGGAAGACCCAGTAACCCTTGAGGAACAATCATTATTTGGGACGGACCAGCGGATCCCCGGACCCTCGCATTCCGTGGCACCGGAGGGTACACCCGTGCACCCCGGGAGTGAGTCACAGCAGTCGAGATCGAAGACCACATAGAAATCTGCCCCTGCTACGCCGATTTCCGGGCGCCCGTCACCGTCAAAGTCAGCCACGGTGGGTGGGCCACCTTCGTTATAGGCGCAGTTATCCCAGGGAATGGGAATGTGTACCAGCTCCTCCCCGGTGTGCTCGAGGATCCAGAGATCTCCGGATCGCACAATGACGATCTCCGCATAGGGGTCACTGTCGAAGTTGGCCACGGCCGCGTATCCGTCACAGGGATGGGTGCCGGACTGGCAAGGTGAGGACGCAGAGGGGTAGTTGAAGGTCCACATGTGTTTGCCGTCAGCACGGTACACCGTATTCCCGGCTATAACCTCCTTGCGTCCGTCCAGGTCTATATCGGCAGCGAGGGACATGGGACCGAGGAACGCATTGTTACCAACCCCGTAGAGTCCACGCCACTTGAGCTCACCTGTTATACCGTCCAGGACAATTCGACCGATGATGACCTCGGCTATCCCGTCGAAATCCAGATCATCGATGGAAGGCTGGGCAGAGGTGTAGATGTCGTTGCCGTTGGGATGGATTGAGGTCCATTTTACATTTCCTTGATTATCGTAGGCCACTGTCCCTGATGTTCTGGTCATGGCGACGATGTCGGGCAGGCCGTCCCCGTCGAGATCTCCGATAGCGAGACCTGCCGAGTTGTCGAGGTTGGGTGAGTCGATGGAGAAATGCTCCACGAGGTGCCCGTCGGCTCCACACTGCCCCGAGACAACGCGAAGGATTCCGGGCACATTACAGCAGCCCACATTCCTGTCATAGGAGACAAAGGCGATATCTGGAATGTCCCTTGTGTCTACGAGACCGTCGCCGTTGTCGTCGGTGAGGTTGGCCACTACGGGGGTCATTACCACGTCGTCGGAGAGGGGGAAGGAGGTGGGGCTGTTCCACCGGCACTCCATGACCGGTGTGAACTCACCGGGGGGAGGGACGAAGGAGCAGAAAGAGACCGACCCGTCGGGTTGGACCACCTGACCATCGGGGAGGGGGCCTGCGTCCAGACCCCCGTCGGAGGATCCGTCGGGACCCGTGTCGGGGCCCGAATCGGTTGAACCGTCGGGTTGTATGACATCGTAACTGGGGTAGCCACGCAGGCAGGTGTTACTGCTTACGCTGCAGTAATATCCCTGGGGACAATCCATGACGGTCTCACAGTGGATAGCGTCGGAGGTGCTGTCGCACCCTGTGATACTCAGAAACGCAATGGGCAGTAGCTGGAGGAGTTTTTGAAACATGGTTTGCTTCCTTGCGAAATCCATGGGATTGGTTGGGACTTCCACCAGGTAGTATAGCACCATATGCGCCGGTAAAACAGACTGTTGGTACCCCTGAAAATTTCATGCTGATGAAGGCGGGGAGATTATTTGGGAGCGGGCATTGCCATGGGTTTGGCCATGGGCTTTACCACGGGCATTGCA
>JAHJLU010000540.1 GCA_018821745.1 Myxococcota bacterium
CTGCAACTGGACATATCCCCCTGCCCCGCCAAATTATCGGTTGTACATTTTTTGGAGAAATTCAGGGTACTTGAGCGACTTCTTCATGGGCCAAGGAAACACGAGGGATTGATATCCTCCAACTCCCAGCAGAATAATTTTAGTAGTACCAAATGGAAATTTGGACATTTTACCAAAGTTAAACGCCGTCCGCAGACCCCCTTTTCGCTCAATCCAGATGTGGGCTTTCAGGAGGTGTGGCTTTGGGGGTGCGAGGGCCAGCAGAAACTTTTCCAGTCTCGTGCCGGGACCATCCATGGAGCTGCTGTCGGCAAGCCAGATGCCCAGGAAGAAGAGCGCATAGGCGGTGTATGATCTCCGGAGCAACGGGGTCGGAGCGATTTGCGCTTTGCGAAACATCCGTGACAACGCGATAAAATTCACAGAGCGCACCAATTTCCCTTTGACACAACCCCGGGAGTAATACGCGCCGTCAATAAGCAGTCCAATTCCCCTGATTCCCTTGGCATCGGGCTGTACAGCCACCATAGGGGGAACCGAAGAGGCAATTTTTGCCAGCGCCGGTGTGTTTCTCAAGTCAAATCGCTCATAGAGACCAAGTGGCAGATCCATGTTCCTCTGCAAAAAGGTGTGCAGCCTACCGTTGGTAACTGCTCGCGCCATGGAGCGTGAATCTGCGGGGTCCAGACAGGTGGTATTGAACACAAAGAACATAAGGAGCAGGCTACTCATTGGACCAATCCTCCATAAACATCAGAAGGCTACGTCTTTTCAAGGCGAAGTGGGTAAGAGAGAGAAGCGTTGCCGGCGTACAGGCGGAAAGACTGCATCCAATCGCCACCACTGTTCCCTCTTTTTTAAATCGCAGGAGAATAATGCGCATGGCATCACTGATCCCCATTCTCGCATCAATATTGGTTCCGAATTTGTGAATGGTTGTTTTCTCCTTCAGTTGGGCAGCGAAATGGTCCTGCCGGTTTTTTGCCTGGCGCGAGAGCGCGGACCATACATTCCAACTGACTACGGTTCCATCTTTAAAACTGAGAATGTAACCGCTCTCCTCAACATTGCTGCGCAATTCTCCCAGCTCCGGGTTATCATGTTTTCCAAGCGCGCGCTGCACCAGCGCCGGTAAAAGGAGCGCACCTGAATCCAGCTTGACAGTCCGCTGCTTGCTCAATTCCTGACTGGCGCGGTAATATTCATCTGCAATAGATGCGTCATAACCGACGGTTCCAATGTAAGTCATCAGCAATTTTGAGCTCCTCAGGGGGGTCATATTTCTCTG
Organism: Myxococcota bacterium; assembly: GCA_018821745.1. Taxonomy (GTDB): domain Bacteria; phylum Myxococcota_A; class Polyangia; order HGW-17; family HGW-17; genus SZUA-580. The sequence continues at coordinate 1,289 of JAHJLU010000540.1, forward strand.
CAACAAGACCAGGTGGTCGAACTGGGTGACGACGCCGGAGATGCGTGAGGCGCTGTGGGGGAGGTAGCTCTGATGCCAGACAAACATGTCGATCTTGGCCAAACGAAGGCCGGGGGTAAAACAAGGGAATTTCTTCAACTTTTCAATAAAATATTTTCCGTTATTGTCGGTCTTGACGGTCTGGGTGACGGTTTTGTACGGTCGCCCCTTTTTTGTAAAATAGTAATAAACACTTACTGTTGCGGCGGAGATAGGGAATTTGGAGCTTCTGTCCCTGATGGTTCCGGTGAATGGCCCCCGGAAATCGCCGGGACGTGCGGAGTCATTGCGATAACGGAAATTGAGATTTGTCGCCCCCTCGGATCCGGGAATAGATCCGGATACATGCGCACCACAGCCCCAAAGCATGGCACTGGAGATCAGAAAAAGAGGGATGAGCTTGTGTATGTGTTTGGACATCATTTCGTTTCACTCCAACTAAGGGGGCAATATACCCATTATCTTCATTAAGTAAACCGATTACTTTCAGTGCAAACCCTTCGTGATGGTCAGTAAAATTGTTTTGAGTGTTATGAAAGTTCTGATATAAAGAGAAACTGATAATTGTACCGCAAAACACTGCTGTCTGGAATTCATGGTATAACGAGCAGGGAATTGTGGTCTCACCACCAAGAAGTGATGAAATATGAGATGTCCTAATTGCGGCACCGAGATCACGGATGATTCGCGTTTCTGCATGGAATGTGGCTACAAGATCAATGAAGCGCAGCAAAACGCTGTAGAACAACAGCAACCGCCCACCCCTCATGCATCCGCCACTTCAAACGCCCAACGCTCCACCTCCAATTCACTGTACTGTCCCATGTGCGGAATTGAAAACTCAAGCCGGGACAGCTTTTGCAAGATGTGCGGCGCCTCCCTGAAATTAAAGGGAATGACCGACTGCCCGCACTGTGGAGTGGAGATGCCCAAAGAAGACAAATATTGTCCAAATTGTGGCATGAATGTTTTAGCAACGCGAACACCCACACCGCCCGCGGGCCTGCCACCGGTAGCGCCACCCAGCGCTGCACCACCAGTGGCGGCTCCTCCTGTTCAACAGGCACCTCCACCGGGAGCCCCGGTGGCCCATTCCGCACCACCACCCATGGCTCCCCCCCCGGCAAATCTCAAAATTGCCGGGGTCCCCGTCGCTGCCCCGGCTGTCGCACCCAATAAAGACTTTGCGAAGACAATAATGCAGCAGGCGCCGTCTGCCAAAACCAACCATGGTCGGACACTGGCCGTCCTCAAAGGCGAGAGAGCAGGTGAAAAGTTTCCCTTCACCCAGTCGCTTACCGTCGGGCGCACACAGGGAGAGATTGTCTTTCCCAATGACGAGTACCTCGACTCCCGTCATTTCTCCATCTCCGTGACCCCAAAAGGGGTACACCTGAAAGACCTTGACTCGGTCAACGGTCTTTTTTACAGACTCTCGGGTGAAATTGAAGCCTTCTCCAGAACCATGTTCATCCTCGATGATTACCTTTTCATGATTGAAGAATTAACGCCCACCGAGTGGTCTCTCAACGGTGTCTGGGAGCGTGGCGTCAAATTGATGGGATCCCTTAAAAATCAGAGCCCGTGGGCGAGAGTACGGTTCTTCTCCCCGCTGGGCACCACTGCCGGAGTCTATTTATTGTGGGATGAAGAAGAGGTCATCGGCCACAGCTATCTGCCAGGCGCCTGTCACGAAGGTCACGCGACATGCCGGATTCTTCGGCGTTCTAAAAAAATCTATCTCTCTCCCAAAGAGGGGGATCTCTATGTGAAACTCAACGGCGAAATGATGCTGTCGCTGCCTATCCAGCTCCGCTGCGGTTTGCAGACAATGGAAATTACTTCCTTTTGACCATGAGCAAAATCACGAACAAAAATGAAGTCACCTACCAGGAGGCGCTCACGCTGGCGCGTGAGAAATACCTCTTTCAGATCCACGAGACGTGGCTTCACATCCAGCAGCTGGTGAGGGGCTTCTCCTATGTTGGCCTCCTCATCACAACCCTCTTTGGCCTCGCTGCCTATATCCTTTTCAGTGCATCCATGACGCGCTTTATTTTCATGAGCGCGGCCATGGGATCCCTTGTCACCGCCTCCGTGGGCATCAATATTGCCACGCGGCTGACAGAGAGAAAATCCGTCCCCTATGTGGGTGCCCTCCTCTTTCTCGCGGTGGTCATTGCCTCTCTGCTTGCAGGGTTTATCAAGGGGAAGGAGTTTGGCGTCACCAATTTGTGGCCACCTCTGGCGAGTTCCCTCTACAGTTCGATCATGATCGGCATCCTCTGGCGGCTGCGCGCGACAGCGCTGGAATTTAAAAAAATCGAAGCACTTCTTCGGTCTGCCTAGTCTCACCATCCAGAATCCCAAGCTTTGCCAGCTGCCGATCCACGAGCGGCGCCCAACCTTTATTTGCCTGAGGATTTGCGGGAGAGGGGTGAGCGATACTACCAATCGCTATTCTTTCCCCATGGAGGGCCCGTGTCGCCTGCTCCATGGCGAACTTACCCACGCCGATAACCCAGGCGGGTTTCAAAAGGGCAACCGTCTCACGCAGCGCTTGATCACACTGACTGAACAGCCTCTCTCTCTCGACTCGCGGGAGTTTGTCCGGCGTACGATTCTTGCCGGACTCCTCCATAAATGCCAGGGGACAATAGTTCGCGACAAAGAAGTCGTGGAAGAACTCTTCTGGAGTCGTAAAACGCTCTTTGGCCCAGCCCCACAGCCGACGACCGCTGACCTCACTCCGGTTGCACAAAAACCCCTCAACGGGTCTCCTTACGTGCATCCGGGCGGGAGGATTCACTCCCTGAGCAATCCCGAGCCATTCTTTCACTGCGGCGACTTCCCCAAACGGTATCCCCGTCTGCACCATCCCCCAGGGACCTGGATTCATCCCCAGGAAAATGACGCGCTTTGTTCCGCTCCCAAAGCGCTCGAGATATTGATTATAAGCATTAATCCCGTATTCAAGGGGATTGTAGACGTGTAGAACCGGGGGACCAAAAGAGAGAGAAGAGAGGCCCGTCACCAGTTTCTTGTTGATTGAATTCCAGGTCAAAGTCATGGCAAACTCCCATATGAATACCAATATAATACATGAATACCGAATGTTGCATCGCATTACACTGTATATTTTTACAATACCACAATAGCTTGACAGTCATACAATATGATTTTATAGTACAACCGGTTTTCCTCACCCCCTGATACCATATCAGGGCTTTTTTCAAAGAGAAGGATTTTATGGCAAAGTGCAATACAAAACGGTCACTCCGATTTATACGCGGTCAACTTCTTTACATGGCAACCGCCCTGAGTATCCGGGAGCAGACAGCACCCATGGCCTCCAGAGCACTGGATCTGCTGCAGGAATGTGATGTAGCCCAGACAAGACTGCAAATCGTTGAGGATGATCACCTGCAGGCCATGGCGCTGCTCCATGGCTCCATTGTTGATTGCCAGTTGGTGCTCTCCGCCCTTTGGACACAGGCGGGAATGCTGGATCGACTGCAGCCCCAGGCAGATATGGAGAATCACCTGTTTCCCCAGGGAATTACCCACTACACCAGAAAGGCGGGGACAGGGTTTTCTATTGTGATCGATGATCTCACCGCGTTGATCGAAGTGGCCCGCGGCTCATCACTGGTGCGGGATATGGACGCACTGCTGTCCCAACTGGAGGAGGACAAGGCCCATGTGGAGATGCGGCTTGAGCTGGAGCAAAAGAGCAAACTGCAGACTCAGCAGATCGCCGAAGAGATTGATGTTTTAAAGCAAAACATAGACGACCTGTTTTTGGAGGTGGAATACGAGCTCAAACGACTGTATCGCCGGAACAAGAAGTTGATCGCCAGCTTTTTCCGCTGATCGTTGGGGGCGCACCGCTCATTTTTTCCTGTGGTGCTTCTTCCGAATAACCCTTCTGTTTGATGCCCGACGCTGCCGGACAACCTGCCATACTCTCTTGGATGAGGGGTTCCCAAGCTTCGGCAGTCGCTTCACCCAGGGATAGGAAAAGACCTGGTATTCGATAAGGGTAGTCCGATATTTTCTGGTTCGTTTTTCCCGGTGCGCATAGACGGAGAGATGGAAGTGATCGCGATGATCCCGATCTGCGTCGGGGGTAAGGATCGCTCGAAAATAGTGGCTTCGATCCAGATCACAGGCCAGCTGCCTGAGGAGCCTTGCGCCTCTGGCTCTGGGATGTCCCTCACAGGTTTTCCCCAGCCCCAGGCCTTTCTGATAATCAGACGAGACCGTATATGTCTTCCCGTCGGCTGTCGTGATCCCGTAGATATCGATTCCAAGACCCACCGCATGCCGCGAAAGATCAGAAGAATTCTTTATGTAGCGATACGAATAAAACCTGCCAACAAGAATGGAACTGATTCCACCGTTGGCGCTAAAGATCGGATAGAGGCGGTAAAGCGCCAGAGCGGTGCGGCAATCCATGACGGGCTTGGCTTTTTTTCGTCCGTTCATGTACTGGATCTTCCCTATCTTCCCCCCGGGAATAGTTACGGGAGTCCGCATCCCCTTGAGATAGGGACCAAGACGAAAAACCGTCCCGGATCGTCGTAATTCCGATAAGCATTTTCGATCCAGGTTCCGCTTCCTGGCCTTTTTTTTCGCGGCACTTGCGGTCGGCACAAGACCAAAAATCAATGTAAATACAAGAACAAATGTTTTTATCATAGAGGTAGTGACGATTTCTTCACTGGAAAATTCAGACTCTCAGTGTCTCTTGCAGGCTCTAATCAAGGCTCAGAGAGAGGATCTCTTCCAGATCTTTGGAGAGGTTGTCAATTGCAGCGATTCTCTGAAGCGCTGCTTTCATAAGATCA
>JAHJLU010000541.1 GCA_018821745.1 Myxococcota bacterium
CCCCCCCGCCGAGCAATCAGTGCCAGAACTCGCAAGAGATGTCTCAGAAACGCAGGAGAGCCTCATCGCCTCAGAGACAAAGGCCCGAGAAGAGATCTGCATCGAAACCGGGGCGAAGAGAAGCCCTTCCGCTACTGATATGAAGCGTGTGATGATAATCTATTTTACCCTGGGGGCATTGGTCGGGTTCCTCGTTGGAGCGGCAGTCGGGGGGATACTTTTTTAGCATGGAGCGTGATATGACCAGATTAGTGATGAGAGCAATGGATCTTGACGGCTACCTGAAACCCGCAGACTTAGAGGCGATTGATGTCCTCAATCAGCAATACGCAGGTACTCTCGATGTTTTCAGACGGTATGATCTGGCTGACCCCTCCACTCGTGCCGCTGTCCAGGCAGAGATGGAGGGGAAGTTCTCGGAGATGGGGTCCACCATGCGCTCCATATTGGAGCCGGAGCCAAATATTCATGTCTATTCTCTGGAGACGCCTTCATTTATCCACGGTGAAGTCTCCAGGCTGGTTGCCAAGTTGCGTCATGTTGAGACGGGGGGGCCGGAGTTTGTCTATTATATTCAGCGTGCCTATGAACTGCTCTTCAACCTCGCCTTTGGCGGGGAGCCAAAGTCCCGGCATAATATCATTGTGAAAACGCCGGTCTCCTTCCCTGTCCAGAATTTTGCAGTCCATAAAATTCCCAAGATCGATGATCTTACGGGGAACAGTGTTATGATCGTCATGCTGCGTGCTGCGCTTTTGCCATCAATGATTGTCTCCAAGGAGATACAGGAATACAGCTCCGCAGGGTACGTGACGCCCTTTGCGCTCTTCAAAATTTCCAGGGATGACTCCAAAAAAGAAAAGGATATGGCCTATGTTCTGGATCTGGACAAGTCCTTTTTCGATCTGGAGGCCCTCGACGGGAAGGACTGGTTCTTTGCAGATCCCATGAATGCCACGGGGGGCAGCATGATCTCTGTAGTGAAGTTTCTCATTGATCAGGGTGTGAAGCCCAAGAGTGTGAAGTTTTTTAATGTGTTGTCGGTTATGAAAGGCGCTCTCAGAGTTGTCCGTGCTATTGAGAACGCCCATGTTTACACCCTGTGGATGGATCCTGCGCTCAATGAGAGGGCTTATATTATGCCCGGTGTGGGTGACGCCGGCGACCGGATCAATGGCCCTGATACAAAAGAAGACCCGCGAAATATCATACAGTTATTCGCTGATTACGGGACGAGGATCACCTCTCTCTACCGTTCTCAGGTCCGGGAAATTGAAAAAACTGTCCTGGGTCGCTGAGGTCACAAACTTTTCTGTGGAGGAAGCATGTCAAATCTTGTTCGTTGCAGTCTGTCCCTTGAGCAGGGTCTGTTTGACCAACTCGATCGCCTGGTCTCGAAGAGTGGCTATGAAAACCGAAGCGAGTTCGTGAGGGATCTCATTCGCGAGGCCCTCGTGAGGGAAGAATGGAAGGAGGGTGAGGAAGCACTGGGGACCTTCACCATGGTCTATGATCACCATACCCGAAATCTCAATAAAAACCTCACCGAGGTTCAGCACAAGAATCACGATTTGTTTTTAGCCTCGACCCACGTTCATCTGGATGAGCGCTTCTGTGCTGAGATGATAATGATGAAGGGGAACGCCCGCGATATCATTGAAGTCGCTAATAATCTCACCAAACAAAAGGGCGTTATGCACACTTCCCTCTCCATGAGCTCGACGGGACAGAACTTTTCCCAATAACAGAGATCAATATGCCGGGGGGATTGTAATTTTCTTCAGAAGGGATAAAATGGATTCCTAAATCTTATTTCCCCGGAGGTTCTTATGGAACAGAAAAATACATGTACAGAGCTGGGATTTTTGGGTCTGGGCCGAATGGGCGCCAATATGGTGGAGCGCATTCTGGCATCGGGAAAAATCCGGGTTGTTGTTTGGAATCGCTCTGCAGAACCGGCGATCCGACTGGAGAAACTTGGCGCCATCAGAGCCAATACTCCCCAGGAGGTTGTTTCCCTGCTGAAGGCACCCCGCAAAGCTGTCTGGCTTATGCTCCCATCGGGAGAGGTAACCCGGAAACACTTCGAGATGATGGTGGAAAGTCTCTCAGAGGGGGACGTCCTGGTTGACGGGGCAAACTCCAATTTCCATGACACTGTGGCCCGGCACTCAGAGGCTTCCCGCAGGGGGATCACCATGCTGGATGTGGGTGTCTCCGGAGGCATTATCGCAGCCCAGAGGGGATATCCCATGATGATTGGCGGCGCGAGGGAGACGTTTGAATACATGCTCCCTGTTTTTCAATCCTTCGGCATCAGTGAGGGCTTTGATCTCATGGGTCCCGGTGGATCAGGCCATTATGTCAAAATGGTCCACAACGCCATTGAATACGGGATGATGCAGGCCATAGCCGAAGGATTCGACCTCCTCAAGGAGGGCTCGTTTCCTGCGCTCGACCTGAAGAAAATCGCCCATCTCTGGAACCACGGGACGATTATCTCGAGTTTCCTCATGGAGATGGTAGAGAACGGCCTCCATAATGGTGTGGATGATCTCATCCCCCATGTGGACGACAGTGGGGAAGGGCGCTGGGCAGCCGAGGAGGCTATCCAGCACAAGGTGCCTTTTGCCGTCAACAGTCTCGCCCTCAACACACGCTTCATGTCCCAGCGCCGGACCGACGATTTCGGGCTGAAAATGGTCGCCGCCATGAGGCGGGAGTTCGGCGGACACAGCGTGAAAAAATGAGCGCCAGGGTGATCATTGCCGGCCCAATCGGTGCGCTGGCTGAAAAGGTCGGGCACCAACTGGCCCGTGTTTTCACGGGGCTGCCGGATCTGACGGGAGATCTCCGTGTGATTATGGCAGGAGGCCGTTCGGTTCCGGTCATGGTCGAAGCCCTCACGCACATGAAGTGGTCCGGAGTCCTGAGAGTTTTCCCCGCAGATGAGCGGATCGGAGCAGGGGTTGAGCGGAACTCGCCGCTCATAGAAGCGGAGCTGCACCGTCAGATTGCCGGTTCAGTCGAGGTGGAGCATTTCCCGGGCTATCTTCCCCCGGGGGAGGCCATGGAGCGCTTCTCCGAGCGGTTCCGTCGGTTGGGCATTCCGCTCCATCTCGCCTTTCTCAGCGTGGGTGAGGACGGGCACGTGGGTTCTCTTTTTTCCCACAGAATCATGCACCTTGACGCTGCGCCGGGGGTGATTATCCATGAGCGCAATTCTCCGAAACCACCACCTGAGCGTGTCAGTTTCTCGTTGCAGACCTTTATGGATGCCAAGTGCGTCCTTTTATTTTTTATGGGAGTGTCAAAACAGCCTCAACTCAGTCAGTTTCTGCGGGGAGAGGCGAGGTTGCCCCTCGCCTCTTTTTACGGGCATCCGACGGTCCTGGTAGTGACCGACGCTCCCTTGGAAGGAACAGATATCCATGAAGTTTAATGGCATTATTGCGCTTTTTGGAGCCACGGGAGACCTGGCCAGGGGGAAATTGATCGGCGCGCTGTACCGTCTCTACCTGAGGGGATTGCTCAGCGAAACCACGCCGCTGCTGTTTATCGGGAGGCGGCATTATTCCATCACGGAATTTATCGAGTTCACCCGGTTTGAACCCAAAGAGAGCCCTGAAAAACGGGATGCATTTTTCTCCCTGTGGCACTATGGGCAGTTGGACATTGACCACGCGGTTCCCGAAGACTTCAACGCGCTGATTGCACCGCTCCACGGAGCGTTCAACACGGGGGGCAATCTGCTCACCTATCTGGCAATCTCCCCGCACCTCTTCGACAAGGTTGTGCCACTGGTTCACGGCGCTAAAGGTTCCGGTTATTCCAGAGTTATTTTTGAGAAGCCTTTTGGGCACGACGCTGCCTCCTCGGTACAGTTGAACGAGATCGTCAAGGGGTTTTTCCCCGAGCAGGATATCTACCGGATTGACCACTATCTTGGGAAGGAGCTGGTGCAGACCATTCTGGCGCTCCGGTTCGCCAATCCCCTCTTTGAACATCTATGGAACAGCGAATTCGTGGACCATGTCCAGATCTCGGCGGCGGAGTCCGTGGGAGTGGGAACGCGGAGCGGGTATTATGAGCACTCCGGAGCCCTTCGGGATATGATTCAGAACCACATCCTTCAGCTGGTGGCCCTGACCGCCATGGAGCCACCGCAGACACTGGACTCCCAGAGCATCCGTGACGCAAAAACAGCGCTCCTCTCTTGTGTCCGTATTCCCACATGCAGCAGCTTTGCCACGGGGCAGTACGACTCGGGAACGGTGGATAACAAGGCGGTCAACTCCTATCTGCAAGAGGAGGGGGTCCCTCAAAATTCGTCGGTTGAGACCTTTGTGGCGGTGAAATTATTTGTGGACACGCCACGCTGGGAGGGAGTCCCTTTCTATGTCCGCACGGGGAAGCGGCTCTCAGGGAGGGAAGCCCGCATCGATATCATCCTGCGCCCCCCAAAGGCCAAATTTCTTCGCAAGTGGACCGATCTTTACGGGTCCAATGTGATCTCCATCAGGGTTCAGCCCGATGAGGGGATCGATATCGATTTTCTCGTGAAGGAGCCGGGCGCGTCCATGAATCTTGTACCGGCGGTGCTCGATTTCTGTTACCCGTGCCGGTTCGCGTATAACACCCCGGAAGCCTACGAGGTACTCCTGGAGGAAGCGCTCCGGGGAGACCAGACGCTGTTCACCCGTTGGGATTTTGTTTCCCGTTCCTGGCAGATTGTGGACTATATCAAGGAGCACATGGCGCGCTGTCAGCCGTTCCCGGAGAAATACCAGGCGGGGAGTGAGGGGCCCTCGGGGATGCACCGCCTGACCCGGGACGACGGCCGGGAATGGTTGCCCATCATGAAAAAAAGTTAATTATTGCTATTGCGCAAGTTAAGAAAAGGGGCTATGTTTTTGTGTAGTACAAACAAAAGGATGATATCAAGGTCACTTTTTTTATTGTCTTATCCATTATTTTCTTTAAGGAGGCTACTATGCGTACATTATTCATTATCTTATCCATTCTTTCCCTCTGTGTCCTCTCGCTTGCGTGTGATGATGACACCGAGAGCAACAACGTCAACAACGTCAACAACGTCAACAACGTCAACAACGTCAACAATGTCAACAACGTCAACAACGTCAACAATACGAACAACATCAATAACCTGAACCTTGTCTTTGACGACAGCGGGTGCAAAAGCAACGGTGGCCTCAAGGCCATGTCCGATTACGCCACCAGCGGGTTTGAGTGTGTCTATTGGGAATATGACGGAACCGGTGCCCTCAGCATGGTCCATATCAACGCCATCTACAACTGCTGCCCCGATGAGACTCTGGGAATGACCGGTACAGCCACCCTCGACGGGACGACCCTTACCATCACAGGATCCGATAACGGTGGTATGTGCAATTGCGTCTGCCCCTATGATCTCTCTTACGATCTTGACGGTGTTGCGCCGGGAATGTACGCCGTTGATTCCTATCCGCTGGCGGGCCCCATTGTGCTGGATCTGGAAGGCGCCGGGGAAGGGATCTACTGCGAAGACTTCCTCACTGATTACAACCACAACGAAGGCGCGGGCGAGCGCGGTTACGACTGCACTGACAGCACCGACTGCATGAGTGGTGAAGGTTACTGTCTCGAAGAGGGGACCAGCAACCTCTGTGTCAACAGCTGTCTTGTGGACGACGACTGCCCCATGCCCACGCTTGAGTCTTGCACCTCTGACGGCACCGACCTTGGATACTGTGATCCCGTTACCCTCGTGGACACTCTGTAATCCTCTCCTCACTTCCCGTTGATTTTTCCTGAAACCATAAAAATGCCAGGGGCCATGGGCATGATCTTTATCCTCCACCAAAGGCTGTAATTCCTGGTGAAAGAGTATTGCCCACGCAATAATTTGGGGTACACTCAATGGGCCGGCGACAAGGAGGCCTACCATGAAACATTACATGACAACATTACTGATAATTTTTGCTTTTCTCGCTTTTTCCTGCGACGACGAGAGTTCATCCAATGGACCCCTCACGGAGACTGAATGCGGCGACGGGATCGACAACGATGGTGACGGGTATGTGGACTGTTCGGATCAGGATTGTTTTCACGACCCCTCCTGTGAGAGCAACAACACAAACAACATCAACAATGTAAATTCCGAGATATGCGACAACCAGGTCGATGATGATCTCGACGGTTTTGTGGATTGTGACGATCTGGACTGCGTCGACGCCTGTGAGTATCTGGAGATCTGTGACAACCAGGTCGATGATGACGGCGACGGATTTGTGGACTGTTCGGATCAGGACTGCTTTGATAATCAGGCCTGCGCCGAACCACTCAATGAGATCTGTGACAACGGCCTGGACGATGACTGGGACGGGAAGGTGGACTGCAGTGACTCCGACTGCGAGGGCGCTCCCAGCTGTCAGACGCAAAACGAAGTGTGTGACAACGGACTCGATGATGACGGTGACGGGAGCGTGGACTGTGATGACAGCGACTGCGAATCCGCCGCCGAGTGTCAGCCCGGTGTGGAGCAATGCGGCAACCATATGGATGACGATGGCGATGGATACGTTGACTGTGATGATCAGGACTGCTGGGACAACCCACAGTGTGTCACCGGCGAAGAAATCTGCGACAATGGTGTGGATGACGATGGTGACGGCTATATTGACTGTGAAGATGCCGATTGTTTTGGTCCCCTGTGTCCAGAGGGCATCGAGACCAACTGCAACGATGGCATCGACAACGATGGGGATGGTTATTTTGATTGTGAGGACTATGACTGTGCGGCGTCGCCCCAGTGTGACCCCCCCCTGGAGATTTGTGACAACGGACTGGACGACAACGCCAATGGACTGATCGACTGCGGTGACCCCGATTGTTTTGCCGACCCCGCATGCAGTACGTGTGATGTTGTGGACAATACGGGGTGCAGTTCCACGGAGAATTGTTATTTCGATTATGACGGGAACAGCCCCTCCTACGAGGGTTACTGCACAGCGGTCGAGGGCGGCGGTGCCTACCAGGCTCCCTGTAATGCCACGGAAGATTGTCAACCGGGGCTCTACTGTTCATCGAGCAGACAGTATTGCAACACCCTGTGCCATAAGAGCTCCAATGACTGTCCCTTCACTGCAAATGGCACCCAGCTGCAGTGCAACTCCTTCCAGAACGCCAGCGGTGATTTTGGCTGGTGTGCATTCAACTGATCCTTATTATCCTTCGGAATTTTCGCAGCGGGCAGGATTTCTCTACGGGCGGACTGGTTCCAGGGGATTACTGGGTCAAGAATTTGCTGAAAAACCCGTGCGGCCGTACTATATTGCACAGAAAAGGATCCTGAGCTGACAGACCAATGGCCCATCGATACAAACTCGGAAAAGGTGAAACCTGCAGCCTTCTTGTTGAAGAAGAGTCCATCTCGCCCGAGCACGCTGTTTTTATTGACTGTGGCGACTATCTGCGCATTGAGGACATCTCGAAAAATGGTACCTATCTGGTGCGCCACTCCGTCAGAAGGCGGCTGACCAAGCACGTGATCGAACCCTTGAGAAACGACGATGTGCTCTTTTTCGGCTACATGGATCAGGCCTTTGATGTTCATGAGATCTTCAGCCAGATTAAGGCGATGCGTCTGCCCGTGGGAAGTCAGCGGGTGCGCTGCGGAGTCCATGGGATTATCCACATGGAAAACAAACGATGTCCACTGTGTCCGCCGTAGGTTGATATGGGAGGAGAATTTTGAAATTTTTAAAAGACTGGAAGACCAACAGAATGTTCCTCATCGCGTCGGGGATTGGTGTGAGTGTGCTGCTCATCGCGTTGCTCACCGCCATCTTATCCCGGGGGAGCACGCTGGCCAAGCTGCTCATCGATTTTCAGGAGGAGGGGTCCTCGCTCTTCCCCTATCCGTTAACAATCCAGAATATCATGTGGGTCATGTTCGGTGTGGCTATCGGGGACGCGCTGTATCGGCACCACAGCGCCAACAATGAGCGCGCCTCCATTGAGCTGGGGCTGCTTCCGGAATCACACAACGCTATCATTACCAAAGAGAATTTGCCTGAACTCATGGAGAAATCCTATGTGTATCGGCAAAAACACGGCTACTTTCTGGCCCGACTTATTCACAGCGCGGGGATGAGTTTTCAGACCCACTCCTCCGCAGAGCAGGCCCACGAGGTCATGTCATCCCAGGTGGATATCGAGCTTCACCGCTCCGATCTGCGATACACGCTGCTCCGCTATATCGCCTGGCTGCTCCCGACCCTGGGGTTTATCGGGACCGTCGTTGGGATCTCGGCCTCCCTCTCCTCCATTGAGGTGGGGAACAAGACGCAGATGCAGCAGTCGGAGAAGATGGAGGGGGAGCAGGCCACCAAGAAAAACTCCACCATTCAGAAGAGCTCTACCGATGATGTGACTTCCC
>JAHJLU010000542.1 GCA_018821745.1 Myxococcota bacterium
AACTCTTTTCCAGCTGACACCAGAACGGTTACCGCCACCACGTTGCCCTTCTCGTCAAGGGAGAGGGCCAGCCTGACCACCCCCTCTTTTCCCGCCGAGCGCATGGGCGGTGGGTAGGGGGCCGGGACAAACTTTTTCAGTTTGGGGTACTGGATCCGCGGTTTTTTCTCCGCGCCTTTGGGAGTTTCAGAAGATTTGACCCCCGCCCCGGGAGCAGGTGAGGGCTTCGCGCTTTTGGGAGGCTGTGCCCACAGGAGGCCGGGAACCAGCAAAAAGAGCAGGGCAGACAGCGCGGGGAAAACAGTGTGCGCGCGAGGGTTTGGTTTCATGGAGGGGCGGCCGGTGTTAGTAGTAGAGCACGTAGGAGGTGAAGATGGCGCGTTCACGGTAGACGCGGATGCCTGCCTTTCCACCCATGTTGGTGCTTCCCAGGGAAGCTGAGTAATCCAGTGTTCGAGTGGCGCCGGTCTGATCGACGTACTCACAGCGAATGCCCGCGGGGGAGACATAGGCCCGCAGCTTGTGCCACTGACCATCGGTGACGCTGGTGGAGACGGTGACGGCGGTCAGGCCATTCCAAGAGCCACTACCGCCACCGGGAACAAACTGATAGAGTCCCAGATTTTTTAACTCTCGCTCATAGGTGCACTCGAAGGCGCTGGTTAAAATGCCTAAAGTATTTGTCTGCCAAGCAAAGACAACGGCGACCCAGTTGTTGTCGGCCCCGGGCGCGGCGGGGTAGTGGAAGGTGGTCTCCACGGAGTAGTTCTGCTGGGGAGTGGTGTTGTCGCGAATGTAGGTGCTCCCAAACGCTGCACTTGCGTCGATTTCGTCGGCACCGTATGACCACGTTCCTGAGTACGCGGGGTACATGGACCACTCGCTCTGACTGGACATGAGGGGATCGAACAGATGGATGTTGTTCACGAAGGTCAGCGGAGAGGAGGCTTCACACGCGTCGCCAACACCGTCGCCGTCTGCGTCTGCCTGGCCGGGGTTGTAGTAGGAGGGGCAGTTGTCACAGTTGTCGTCGCGCCCGTCGCCGTCCTCATCGTGGCCCGCCTGACAGCCGGTGATATCGTAGGACATGCAGTCGGACGCACAGACCACGGTGCCGGAGAAGCAGCCGTAATCCTGACAGGTCATTCCGTTGACGTTTTCCAGATCACAGGTCTCCACCTCTTCAACAAGGTGGTTACCGCAGATGTTGTCCACACACCCGGAGGTGTCGAGGCTGTTACACCCCGCGTCGCAGGCCAGGTCTCCGGCGAAGAACCCCTCGGAGACGCAGGTCCGGCCCCCCAGGTCGGTGCCGTCACATTCTTCTGTTCCCTCGATGGAGTCGTTACCACAGATGTTATCCACGCACCCGGAGGTGTCGAAGCTGCCACAGCCCGCATTGCAGGCCAGGTCTCCGGCGAAGAATCCCTGGGAGTCGCAGGTCTCGCCGTCCAGGTCAGTGCCGTCGCACACCTCAATGCCCTCCTTGGTGTCATTTCCGCAGAGATTCCCTGCACATGCAGAAGTGTCAAAGCCGCCGCAGTCGGGGTCGCATGCCAGTTCTCCCGTGACAAATCCCTGGGTGATGCAGGTCTCGCCAAGAAGGTCGCTGCCGTCACATGCCTCGGCGCCCTCGGCGGTGTCGTTACCACAGACGGGGCCGGTTCCTTCACAAGCTGAAGTGTCAAAGGCGCTGCAGTCCGTGAGACACCCCAGCGTGCCGGCGGTGAATCCCTGGGTGAGGCAGGTCGCACCTCCAAGGTCTGTCGTATCACAAACCTCCAGACCTTCGATGGTTGCGTTTCCGCACACGGGTCCCGTGCCTTCACACGCGGCGGTATCGAAACCACTGCAGTCTGAAAGACACGCGAGGGTGCCGCTGTCGTAGCCCAGCGAAACACAGGTCTCGCCCTGAAGATCGGCGCCGTCACACACTTCAGTGCCCTGGGCGACCTGGTCGCTGCACACGGGGGTCGTGTTGTTTGTGTTGTTGGTGTTGTTGGTGTTGCTCACATTTTCCGTGAGTCCGCCGGGATCGAAGGAGCAGCCGAGAAACAGGGAGAGTCCCGATATCAAAGTGAATGACCGGATGAAATTGGTGGGAAAGCGATGTGGTGCCATGGTAATCCTCCGCTCATACCTTACCAGTAATTATCTTACATGCAATAACGTATTGAACCCCCCGCGGGGACAGGGGCGGCCCTGCCCGGGGAGATCATCATTTTTCCACAGGAGACTTCCTAAGGGCTTACAGCCTCTGGCATTTTCTGATAGGCTGCATCTCGTCCCGGCCAGATTGGCACAACTGTCCAAGGGTCCGGGTTGAACCGAAACTCGTCTCGCCGCTTTTCCCTGGCGAGGTCAGGATACTCATGCTCACTGTATCGAAATTATTTAAGTCATTCAACGATGTCCACGCGGTGCGGGGGGTCGACTTTCACGTGCTTCCCGGGGAGATTTTCGGACTCCTGGGGCCCAACGGAGCGGGAAAATCAACCACCATCAACATGATCGCCGGCCTGACAAACCCATCCAGCGGAAGTGTCACCATAAAGGGTGGTCTTGGCCCCCACCATCGCAAGGCCAAGAGCACCATCGGCTATGTTCCCCAGGACCTCGCGCTCTATGAGTCCCTCAGCGCCCGCGAGAATCTCCGTTTCTTCGCGACGCTGCAGGGCCTCTCCGGGGCCCGCAGAAAAGAGAAGGTGGCCTGGGCGCTTGACTTCAGCCAGCTCGAAGACAAGGCCGAAAAAGCCGTGGGGACCTACTCCGGAGGGATG
>JAHJLU010000543.1 GCA_018821745.1 Myxococcota bacterium
GATTGTGGATAAAATTCGCGTGAGAGAGGCCATTGTGGAGAAGATTCGCCAGGAGGCGGCGACCCTGGCCGAGGCAGCCCGGAGCGCCCATGCGGCGGCAACCCACGAAGAGAACAAGGCCCGCAGCAAATACGAGACCCTCGCCCTTGAAGCCTCCTATATCGCCCAGGGACAGGCCAACCGCGCCCAGGAGCTTCGAGATGCCCTGCGCCGGTATGAGCTGCTGGAGCTGCTCCCCTTTGCCGAGGGTTCCCCCATCGAGGTCACCGCCCTGGTCACCTACGAGGACTCCGCGGGGCTGCGCCGGGTGGTTTTTCTGGGCCCCGAACAGGGCGGGCTTCGTGTGCAGGTTGATGGCACCGAGGTGGTGGTCATCACCGGGTCTTCTCCCCTGGCACAGGCGCTGCTGGGGCAGACCCTCGACGACGAGTTCACCTTCCGCGGCAAAGAGTGCCACATCACCGGCGTGATGTAGCAGCAATCGTGATCCCGTGCTCTCTGGAAAGCATAGTGTTCGCGTGGTTCATCAAAACATGGGATGCGCTGCTGTCGGTTCAGTCGCAGTATCCCCAGGGGGTGGAGTTGTGATTGTCAACCCAGTAGGAGTAGCAGGTACCCATGCCGCAGTCATTGCTTCCCAGCTGGCAGAAGGGATAACAGACGCTGCTTACGCAGATGTTTGATGGTGTACAGTCCGTGGCCGAGTCGCATGGTCCACCCGCTGGCGAGGTTCCGCCACCTATAAGGCAGGTGGTGTCAAAGGCCCCCACAGCGATGCATATGAGCTCGTCACTCCCGCAGTCCTGGGTGACGGGGTTGCAATCGCCGGGGGAGCAGAGGATGAGGCTGCCCTGACCCTGTTCAAGGGTCATGGTATAGGTTTTGAAACCCCCGTCGGGACACTCATGCTCGGGAGAGTCATCGTCTTCATCCGCAAATGGCATGCACCCGAAGTACTCCATACAGAGGCTGCCAAAGGGGCACTGGTTCAAGTCATCACAGGAGGCGTACCAGGGTCGGGAGGTGAAGAGCCCCTCGGCTTTGCACCCGATGATGACTCCCGTTGAAGTGCCCACTTCGCCGCACAGCTCACCGGGGACGCACATGTCTCTTGGGGAATCCCAGTAGGCGGTCTGGGGTGTGCAACCGAGCTTGCAGTAGTTGGTGCTGCTGCAGTCAGAGTCCGCACAATCCGTGTTGCCGTCAACGTCGTCATCGACCCCGTTGAAGCAATTCTCCTGGCAGTTCTCGGCCAGGACGCAGTCAGGATCTTCACAGTCCACACTACCGTCCCCGTCGTCGTCCTTGCCGTTATCACACAGTTCGACACAGGAGGGGGTGCCCTTGCAGGAGTTTTCGTAGCAGTCAATGAGCCCGTTCAGGTTGTCGTCGATCCCGTTATCGCAAATCTCGTCTTTGCAGTAGACCGACTGGGTACACCGAACATCTTGGCAGTCTATGTGGCCGTTATTATTATCATCCACACCATTGTTGCAAATTTCCACACAGGATGGGCTCGTGGTGCAGGCGGGATCCGAGCAGTCCATGAGGCCATTGCCGTCGTCGTCGATGGCGTTGTCGCATTTCTCTTTGTAGTCACACCCAATAAACAGCAGAGAGGCCAAGACCAAAATTACGGGTGAGAAGTAGCGCGGGAGTTTGATACTTGGCATTTCAACCTCAAAATTCAGGAGTACTCAGATGGAGAATTATCGGTACTCCAGGACGTGTTTTCTGTGTTTGCCACGTGCACTGTGTACCGCTGACTCTCATCATCCGTTTACCCAGGCATGCAGATTGGCTCCTCTTCTAAAATATTTAGTATATTGTCCATTTGATTGCTACATTTTTATTACGTAACGGGGCGACGCCATTGTCACCGGTCACAACGCCGCAAGGGGATCAATTGATCGCTGCTCTAGTAGTTATCGCAGCCCGAAGAGGTATTGCAGGGGTGACGCACTGCTGGGATCATGGGGACATGCACGACCTTCGTGTTCAGGGTCTTCCACGCGCCGGTCATGGCATCGACGATCACGGCGTAGATGCTGCCGAGGAACAGGTCGATGAGGATCCAGTCGGTGCTGACTGAGCTGCCGAGGAAGAAGTGCTGGGTGCTGTATCCCTGCCGCTTGAAGGTGATGACATGATCGTGCTTTGCGTTCATGGGGACCCGCAGCGGGGCAACACCCCGGTAGACCCCATCGACATACACATGCGTGCAACCGACATCGCTGGAGATGTGGACGGTCTCCTGTGTGCTCTTGAATGCAGTGGCACAACCGGTGAGAGAGAAGAACAGGACCAGGGGTGCGAAGAACTGGAGACGGGACATGGGACAACTCCTTGGCAGCGTTGCATCACAAAGCATCACCACCTGATCCTATTTTTGCATAACTATAATTATCTGCAAGTTTTTTTTGCCATCCACAAAATGACTGCCGATCACCACGACCGAAATACATTGCACGAATCATCGATAACCTCTCGGTGAAATGGCGCTGATGGGGATTGTCTACAGGGCGGTGACGCGGACGTTGTCGATGAGCCAGTGGTAGTCGAAATAGGCCACATACCGGAAGCGGATCTTCACGTTGCTGGAGCCCGCGGCGATGGAACTGATGTCGATGGTCTCGTGGGAGTTGAAAATACTGACGGAGTTGATGAGAAACACTTCGTTGGTCCAGGTGGAGCCGCCGTTTGTGCTCACGTCCACGTGACCATAATCAGAGGTGTAGGTTTTGAAGGAGTGGTCAAACTCCAGGGTGATGGTGGTGCGGCCCGAGCAGTCAAGGGCGGGGGAGATGAGGGAGTCGTCAAAGTCGATGAAGTCGTCACTGTCGATGAAGGCGACGGCGCCGGTGTGGATGGTGAAGTCACTGAGTTGGGAGCATGTGGTGCACTGGACCCAGGTGTATCCGACGTCGGCACCATCGGAGACGGTCCAGCCCGTGGGGGCGCTGCCAACCCAGGTGGTGAACCCTTCGTCCAGGAGGATGGCAGAAGAGGTGCATGAGGCAACTCCGGCTGCGACACTGCAGCCCAGGCCAGAGCCCGCGCAGTCGGTGACGTCCGCCCAATCCAGGCAGCCGCCTGCGTTCTCCAGGCACTGCTGGATCATGGTGCCGTCGCACTGCTCCTCGTTGAGGGTGCACTGATCATCACACGCACATGAGGCAACTCCGGCGTTCAGGGAGCAGATCTGTCCCGAGGCGGCGCAGTCGGTGGCCGTGATCGGGGCGAAGCAGCCGTAGGTGTCGGCGGTGCAGTTTTCGGGCACGGTGCCGTTGCAGACGTCTTCGGTGCAGGTGTCGTTACAGGTGCACGAGGCGGTGGTTCCCGAAGGAGTACAGCTCCTGCCCGTGGCGGCGCAGTCATCCCCCGCTTCGTCCACGGTGCAGCCGTTGGGACCGTTGACACAGGTGTGGAGAATGTTTCCGTCGCAGGAGGATTCCCCGAGGGTGCACTGATCGGTGCAGGTGTCCACGCACAACGGGGTCTGACCGCTCATCTCGCAGATCTGGCTGGAGAGGGCGCAGTCGGTGCCACTCACATATATCAGGCACCCCATGCCATCGTCGCCGCAGGTCTGGGGTTTTGTCCCGTCGCAGCGGCCTTCACCAATGGCGCACTGGTTGGTACAGTTATTGGTGTTGTTTACGTTGTTGGTATTGTTTGCGTTGTTTATGTTATTGGAATTATTGATATTATTTGTGTTGTTGGTGCCACTGCTTCCTTTGGCGCAGGCGGCCAGGGAGAGGAGTGTCATGATAAGGATACCGTAACTCTTCATGGGTGCTCACTTTCGCCCAACATCACCAGATGGACTTATGTAAGTTATATAACCCGGAAAAGATGGTTTTTCAAACCCCTTTAGTCCTTTTCTGTGGTGATGGCGGTATGGAGAGAGGCGGTTTACAGGGCAGGGTGACGGGGTTGCCGCGGCTTATCATCCGGCAGAATCTGGAAAGTGCGGAGGATGTTTTCCAGCGCCACAAGCGCGCCGGAGTGGTCCGGCATCTCCATTGCCGATTCCCCGCGGGCGTCTCTCGCGGTCACCACAGGATCGGCGGGAACGGTGCCATAGACCTCAAGAGAGGCCTCTTCCAGGAGTTTTTGCAGGGAAGGGTCAGCGTTTTCCACGCGGTTGAAGATAGCGCCAACCCGCTGCGGGTTCATTCCCGGGGAGCGGTCAATGGCCTGCTTGGCCAGAATCGCGGTTTTTGCACCCCGCAGAGAGTTGTCCGTGAGGAGAATGGGGTAGTGCACGCTGCGGGTCACCTCGCGGTTGATCTGCTCAATCCCCGCCTCGGCGTCGATGATGACCACGTCGTACTGGTCGGCGATCCGTGTGATGGTCTCCCGCAAAAGGTTGTTCACAGGGCAATAGCATCCCACGGTGTTGGTGCTGCCCATGACCAGGAGGGAGTAGTCCGGGGTCTCGACCAGCGCCTCCATGAGCAGAAAATCAATAATCTCGGAGAGCCGCTCCTTCTCTTCCCCGCGGGAGATCCGGGCCTGATGGATTATCTCAGCTCGCGCCTCGCCGATGGTCTTGAAGTCCTCCGCCCCAAGAGCCGTGGCGAGCCCCATGGCAGGATCGGCGTCAATGAGGAGGAGGCGGAGCCCCCTTTGTAAAAAAAGTTTGGCGCTCAGAGCTGAGAGGATGGATTTGCCGGAGCCGCCCTTTCCCAAAAATGCAATAATCAACGGTTTCATGGTGATCTCCGTCTGAAGACAACGACTTCCTTCAGGGTGTCGCAGGTCGGTTTTTCGTCACAAACTTCACAGTCAAGGGTGCTGCAGGTGATGATCCCGTCGCTCTCCAGCTGGAGTCTGCGGTTGGATTGGGAGATGGCCCCCGTCGCCTTCGCCAGGGGCTCAAATTCGGGCACCAGGGAATCAGGCCCCATGGCCAGGTAAATATCTATGTTGTGAATCAGGGGGTACTTTATGGCATAGGCGGCCCGGATGGTCTGTCCCAGGGCCAGGAGGCTGAAGTGATCGTAAATATCACGGTGCACCCGCAGCCAGAGCCGCCCGGGGAAGGAGCGGATCATGAGCTTGGGCAGGACATTGGTGAGGGTGGCCAGCGACAGAACCTGGAAATCAGGAGGGGTGAGGTCCGAAGGGAGCTCCAGGACCGCGAAATGGAGCAGAGAGGCGGGGGAAACATAGCTGCTGGCCTCCCTCACGAAGAGCCGGTTCTCCACGAGGCCCGGTCTTTGGGTCCAGAGCTGGGAACACACCGAGGGGGTGCCAGGGGCCCCCAGCTCCAGCGCCGTGTCTTCCTTGAGAACCACGGAGGAGACTCTCTGTGTCTGGCCCGTGAACCCCAGGGAAGCGGTGTCGAAGTCACCATCAAAGGCGTGGGCCTCGAAAAGGTGGGACTTCTCCCTGAGGCCCATGATGAGGGCGCTGTGGTCAGTGAGTCCGGACATTACCATGGCCATTTTCCAAATCCTGGGCGAACAGCGCGGCACCGAAGGCACCGGCCAGCTGGGGATCCATGGGCAGTTGCATCACCGGGAGGCCCAGTGACTGCTGAAGAGACTGGACAAAAAACGGGATCTTCGTCAGCCCCCCGACCAGGAACACGGGCTGCGGGGCATTGGTTCTCGAGAACATGGTGTGGGCTTTCTCCGCAATGGAGCGGATAATACCCGCGAGAATGTTGGCGGGATCTTCCCCCCCGTTGAGTCGGCTGATGACCTCACTCTCGGCGAAGACAGCACAGCTGTCGGAGATCTTGTAGGGATTGTCGGCGCTCTTTGCGAAGTCGGAGATCCCGGACAGGGGGATTTCCAGCGAAGAGGCGACCATCTCCAGGAATTTTCCACTGCCCGCGGCGCACTTCTCATTCTCCACGCGGTCATGAACCACACCCGAGGGCAACAGGGTGAGAACATGGATGAAGAGGGCACCGCCGTCAATGATGGTCGCGGGTCCCTGGTGATAAAACGTGAAGGCCCGGCCCGCCGCCGAGTGGGAGTCGATGGTGAGGTCAGTTTTCTTAACAAGGTTCGCCCCAAAGCCCGTGGCTGCCCGCCGAGAGACCTCAAACCCGAACACTCCGGCCATTCGGAGGGCTGCCTTGCAGGACTCGCTGACGACTTTCGCAAGGGATCCCGTGAGCTCTCTTTTGTCGTAGCCCAGCAATTTCTCCCCGTCCACGATGCACACCTTTACAAACTTGGTTCCAATGTCAAATCCCGCGGAGATCATTTGTTTTTCCCTGTGCCTTGCTGAGGGCTTTCTGGGCAAAGAGCGCCGCACCCAGGGCCCCCATTACCTGAGGATCGTGGGCGAGCCCCACGAAGGTAAGCCCCATCTCTTTTTCGATATCGCGAACCACCGCCCGGTTTTTGGAGACGCCGCCCGAGATGCAGATATTGTTTTTCACGGTGATCTTTCCCGCCAGCCCCGCGATCCGTTTGGCGATGCTCAGGGTGATGCCATGGGCGATGTGCTGCGGTTTTTTCCCCTGATACAGAAACTGCATCACTTCGAGCTCCATGAAGATGGAACATTTGTTGGAGATGGGGAGGGGGCGACGGGATTTGAGCGCGAAGGTTCCCAGCGCTTCCAGATCGATACCCAGGGTGTGGGCCATGATCTCCAGGGTCCGTCCCGTGCCTGCCGCGCATTTGTCATTCATCACGAAGTCATCCACCATCCCCGTGTCGTCAATGACGATCACCTTGCAGTCCTGCCCTCCGATGTCGATGATGGTGCGCACCGAGGGATTGGAGAAAAACGTCCCCATCCCGTGGCAGGAGATTTCACTGATGTTGCTGTGGACAAAGGGGATGCTCATCCGTCCGTAGCCCGTGGCGCAGATATGCTTTATCTGTGTGGGGGAGATGTGAGCCTGGGCGATGACGGCGTCAAGGACCTCCCGGGCCGACAGGAGAGTGGTGGTCCTGACCCGCTCAATGTGGCTGGCGACCACCTGACCATTCTGGAGGAGAACAGCCTTGGCCGTGAGGGATCCGATATCGATGCCGGCGACTATCACAGGCGGTTCTTCACTTTCTCCAGAAAGGCCTGAATGCGCGTCCGGCTCTGTCCGATCCCGCCACCGTAGAGTTCCCGGGTGAGGGTGATGGTGGGAATGGCCGCCTTGTGCATCTCGTGGGAGCAGATGTAGGATTCGCCGGTCATCATGGTGCAGAATTCCACCTTCTCCATGATGATCGCCTCGGCTCTGTACTGGTCCACCGTGTGTTTTATCCGCTCCATACGTCCCTGGTAGTCATCCATCATTCGCGGGCAACTGATGTTTTTCAGATAGCGGCGCACCAGGTTGTCCATGAGATTCCCGCTGCGGCTGACTCCGGTTGTGTAGTACCGGCTGCCCAGGCAGATGGAGTCAGCTACCACCAGGGCGCCACAATCCTCCATGAGTTCCACGCGGGAGATCTCCTCCAGGCAGTTCCCCATGATAAAAAGGCGAGTCAGGTCTTTGGGGCGGTCGACGCTCCTGTGGGAGAGGGCCTGGGCGAGCCGCGAGAGGAGATCGATGGCCGCTTCCACGGGGATCGTGACCACCGCGTGCATGAGAGACATGAACTCAGCGCCGCTGATGGGCGGATTCTCAGTTAGACGGGTCTGGGCGATCTCCCGCAGCAGCGCCCGTTTTTTATTGTACAGCCCAATGGACTCCAGCAGTTTTTTGCGGGTTATAGTAGTGTCAAAGGTGCTCTCGAGGAAGGTCTTGAGCCGGTCAAGCTCGTTTCTGAACTGGACCAGGGAGGGCTCGCTGCTGGAATAGGGCACGAAGAGCATCCGGTGAAAGCCCGTCTTGAGGTCGGCAAATCGCCAGTTATCAAAGAGCCGACGGTTGTGATCACAGCC
>JAHJLU010000045.1 GCA_018821745.1 Myxococcota bacterium
CTTTCTGGTGGGGACCACAAGCAGGAGACCGAGGCTGATTTGGGTCGTGGTGTTGATGCTGTTGAGCTGCCGCAATTTCATGGTTGTGGTGCCGAACATACGCGCGATGGAGGGCAGGGTGTCCCCCAGTTGTACTTCATAGACAGAATGCTTGAACCAGCCAGGGGTCTGTTTTGCGATGCGATTTTTCGCCCTGGCCAGGGTCCCGGGAGGAAGGCGTACAGGCCAGCGTCCTTTTCCGGGTGGCAGGCGTTTCCTGATGTATTCCCGGTTGAGGTCCCACAGGGTGGCGAAGGAAATACCGGTAATGTGTGCGAGTGTGGCCAGGGAGACACCTCCGGGGAGGTGTATTACTTCAAAGGAGTAGGGGGGAGCCATTTTCAGGCTGTCGATTTTAAACAGCTTCCGGTTGATATCAGCGATGGCAACCGCCTGCATTTTGGGTACATACAGGCGGGTTTCCCGGGGGAGTGCGTTTTCGTAGGAGGAGAGCTTGAAGTAATCGTTGGTGCTGTATCGACGCATGGACTGGAGCATTCTCCCGTAGCCGCAGTTATAAGCGCCCATGGCCAGAGCCCAGTTCTTGAAACGGTAGTGAAGGTCCGCAAAATACAGCATGGCAGCTTCCGTGGAGAGTTCGGGATCGATGCGCTGGTCAATCCAGTAGGATTTGGCAAGGCCGTACACCTTGGTTCCCGAGGGCATGAACTGCCACAGGCCAAGAGCTCCCGCCCAACTTCTGGTGGTCTTGACGTAGCCACTCTCGATGAGGGCGATATACATGAGCGCTGTGGGAAGGTGGTGTCGTTTGAGGGTGCTGATAACCATCTTCCGGTATTTGCCGGATTTTTCAATCCAGTCCCTGATGACGTTCCGCCCTGTTCTGTTAAATCGGAACCACTTCAGGTACTTGATGGTGTGTGGATCAAAAGTGACGGGGATGTCAGGATACTTCATCCCTTTGAGCCATGAAAGCTCCTGAGGAAGCTTGCGCTGAGCCCGCTCCTTTGTGAGGGGTTTTCCCGAGGAGGAGGGGAAGAGAGACGACTCCATAAAAGAGAGGGCCAGGAAACTTGCGGGAGTGTCAACCTCCGGGAGAGGGGCTCCGCGGACCCAGGTCCGCGATCGCGAGTCGGGCTTCAGGCGGGCTGCCACCTTGGGTCCGGAGAGAAAAGGGGGCGCGAGCAGTATTAGGGTGATCAGCAAATGGGCCATAACAGGTGAGGATTATAGTGCCACCCGGTGGAAAAGGGAAATTTTACCATCCAGCGCCTTGGAAAGCGGCCATGCCAGGCCGCGGGAGTGACCCAAAAGAGACTCACTCAGTTGCGTTTTTCTGGGTCAGTGGGGAGAGCAGTGTGAAGGCAAGGACCGCTGCCAGGCTGCCGAGATAGAGAAAACGCAGCCCCAGGAAGTGGCCGGCATACATCAGCAGACACAGCCCGGAAATGACAGCGAGGCCTGTATATCGGGTCCTCTGTGAGATGCGGAAGGAGCAGGCTTTCTTCCACCAGAGAAAATTCGCTGCCGCGAGGGCGGTAAAAAACAGCACCGCAATAACCGGGTTTCCCGGCATAAAGAGAAGTCCCAGAACAACAAGGAGCGAGCCAAGCAGCAGAAATAACTCGGGTCCCCTGGGATTCGTCAGGGACTTGTCCGAAAAGTGCGTTGACTCCTCTATTGGGAGTGGCTCTTCCTCAAGAATGAAGAAATAGTATGAGAGAGCCAGAAAAACCTGTGTAACCAGCGAGACGCCTGTCAACTCATCTTTGAAAAGGAGGGAAATGGCGATGAGGGAGGGCCACAGTGTTGACCGCAGGAAGCGATGGTAGGGGAGGGGCCACAGGAGCCAGGGGAGAAAAAACAGCGCGATGAAGCGCTGCCTCTCAGGGATGGGGGGCACAGTTGCTGCGAACCACCATGTGAATCCACTGATTCCGATACCCCATTTGGTTTGTTTAAAGAAGTGATAGAAGGGGGGGAGCAAGATCAGAAATTATTTCTTTTTCTTGGGGTTCATTTTGTTTTTCAGCACGGAGCTGGGGGTGAAGGTGATGGTGTAGTGGGAAGGAATGGTGATCTCGGCGCCGGTCTGGGGATTGCGGCCTTTTTTGCTGTTGCGCTTTCGTTTTTTGAAAGTACCAAATCCGGGATAGGTGAGTTTGGGATCAGCTTTTTTCACGGCTTTGGTTTTTACAAAGTAGGAGCCCAGTTCTTCGAAGAGAGCGTCCACGATAACTCCAACCTGCTTTTTGGTCACGCTGGTGAGGTCTTTGGTTTTGCTGATTTTGTCGATGAGTTCAGTTTTGGTCATTGTGTTCTTCCTCAAGTTCTGCAGCACATTCTGCAGATGAATAGGGTTGCAAATTTATAAGGAAAGAAATGCTCTCCTTAATAAATCCTTAGGTCTAACTTGTCACTTCTAAGTGAAATCCTTGATTGATATAGTTAAACCTAATGAAACGATTGTCAACCCCTTATCTGCATTATTTTCAATTTTTTTATTTTCCCCAGTTGGGCGTAGTAAAGGGACCTGCGAAGAGAGAAACGGAGCGCCCTCCGACTATCGGGCTTATACGGATCCCATTGGATCCAATATTGGATCCAATAGACTCATATGCGATGAGGTTACAATGGGGACTCCATGAAGGATTTTCAGCATTTGGGGCACTTGTGGAGGTGGCTCTCCAGCCGTTTTTATTGCGAACATCGTAGATAAAAATGACCGATTTGTTCCCCACCAGTTGGGTGAATGCGATGTACTCACGGATCCCTGAGCGGCACCATTTTGGGGTGTATGTTCTATGGGGTGTGGAGAAAAGAAGCTGTGCCCGGGAAGATTTTTTCGCAAGGTTCTTCATGAAAATTTGAGCACGCCCTCTTCTTGTGGAGACGAAAGCGATCTTTTTGCCATCGGCTGAGAAGGCCGGGCTGGTGTCGATGGCGTGGTGGTTAGTCACTCTGCGCGTCACTTTCCATTTCCGCTTGGAAGAATAATCAGCCGCGAGGAGGAAAATGTCAGGGTTGCCCTTGTAGTCAAGAGTGATAGCGAGGGTTTTCCCGTC
>JAHJLU010000544.1 GCA_018821745.1 Myxococcota bacterium
CAATAACTGAGCACGGCCCTGCGAAGAAGAGGCACGGTATAGACAAGTGATGTCTGGTGTGTCATTGGCTCACATCGCTTTCAACGGCGGTTTTTACGGTAGCTGCGCAATCTCCTGAAACTGGCCGGGGATTCTCCTCGAAAGTGACCACCTGTTCCGCTTGAAACTGGCCACCTTGTCCGGAGGACCAGCTGAAGAGGTCCGGTCAGGTGTCTGAGGGCGCCGCAATCCACTCGGGAACTGACCATCCCCCAGGATGAGTGATATCATATTTGGGGGCAAAAGGAATCCATTGCCTCTCTCTTCATTTTCCTGCTCACCTGGTCCACCACGGGTGCAACCCCGCATCAGTTTACCGGTGGGCAAAATACGGGCCCATGGAAGCGAGTTTGGTTTTTGAACTTTATGTGGAGCAATGCTATAGAGAGCGTGTGGAGGTCATCATGAAAAAAATGTTCTTTTCGGCGATTGTAATTTTTGCGGCGCTCGGGTGCCATCAACCCAAAGCGGGACACACCTGGGTGGACAAGGATAGCCCGATCATCACCATAAAGGCTGGTGGGACTTATTTCGATGGCTATTTCTACACCGTGGATACCAAAACACATCTCTGCTTCTGGACCTATAAGATTGGTAGCTCCAGTGGCCGTGGCGGCTCATCAGTTCCCATCCCCTGCTGCAACCTCAAGCGGGTGCCCGAAGCGGCGAAGTACGTCACCTGGTCCACCACGGGCTGCAGCCCCGTCCCCGCCTCAGCCCCACCACCGCCCGCGAACGGAGCCCCTCCCCGTGAGTAGATTGTGTGCAGGCAGTTCGTGCTGTTTGTGCTCCCTGTGACAGGAGACTCATTTGTGTGAAACCTTATCTGTCTTAATGATTAAGATAGATTGTCCTTGTTCTGTCCTTTTTAAAAGGATACTATGGGGGTATGCGCACCGATTTTGATACCATAGTCGTCGATTATCAAGAGAGCCCTCTCCCGTCACTGGTGAGACGGAACATTGTTGTCCCCAAAGCCCCCGGACATGCTCTTGTGGTGATTGGAATGCGAAGAACAGGGAAGACCTGGTTCTGTTTTCAGATCATTCAGGATCTTCTCGACAGTGGGGTTTTACGGGAGCAGATCCTGTATTGCAATTTTGAAGACGAGAGGTTGCTCAATTTTACGGTTGATGATTTTTCTCGTCTTATTGATGCTTTTTTCAGGAGAAACCCTGCCTCCATCGATAAGGAAGTCTATTTTATTTTTGATGAAATACAGCAGGTAGAGTTCTGGCCAAACTTCATTCGGCGGATTTTGGATCAGGGCAGGGCGAATATCATTATCACCGGCAGCTCCGCAAAAATGCTCAGCACTGAAATCCACTCAACACTGAGGGGGCGCTCTATCGCATGTGAGGTTTTTCCGTTCTCCTTCCAGGAGTTTGTGAAAGCCAAAGGGGATGGTCTCCCTGAAAAAGCACTCTCATCCAAAAAGCGTGCCCTGTTGGATGCGTTAAACGATGAGTACATGACAACTGGTGGTTTTCCGGGACTGCTGGGGATGACGTCATCCGTGCGACGGCAGATGTTGCAACAGTATGTTGATGTTGTCATTTTACGTGATGTGATTGAGCGGCATGGGGTTACCTCTGTCGCTCCACTCAGGGCTTTTGTGCGCCATATTCTGCACGCACCGGGGACTCGACTCAGCATAAACAAGCTCTATAACGACTTCAAGAGCCGGGGCCTTAAATGCAGCAAGAACAGCCTTCATGAATACCTGGAGTATCTTCAGGATGCATATCTGTTGTACTCTGTGCCGGTCTACACTCGACGCGAGCGTGTACGGCAAGTGAACCCTAAAAAAATATACATGGTAGACACTGGCCTGCTCTCTGCTGCCTCGGTGGATATAACGAAAGACCTTGGTGCGTTGCTCGAAAACCTTGTTTATCTCGTGCTGCGTAGGAAACGGTATATTATTGAATATTTTATGGACTCTAATGGTTTCGAGGTGGATTTTATTGCGCGCGATCCGCTCTCCGGAGCGGTTGTACACGTGGTTCAGGTGAGTCTCTCAATTGCTGTTGCAAAAACCAGAGCACGCGAGGAGCGGGCGTTACTTTCATGTCTGCGAGAGCTGGATGTGCCCGAGGGGATTATCGTTACCTGGCGAGATGAGTCCTCAGTTGAACGTGACCCCTCCATAAAAATTGTCCCTTTTTATGCGTTTGGGGCTCATATTACGTGACTATTGGTGCCATTTCTGTGTTCAATCCTTTTCTTGATCGCTTTGAGTCGGAGTACTCGCTGGACACGGAGGAGTACTGCGCCCAAGATGCTGTTTGTGAAGACGAGATTCTGCATCACCCTGACGAGAACTGAGCCGACGCAACAATGGGACAGAGGGGCTTAATCTGCTACGGCGATGTGAAGGGAGAGGGGCGTCCCAGCAGTCAATCTTGTGCCCGGAATGCTGCGGAGACACGCAAAAACCTGATGCCTGGAAAAAAATCGACGCAAAAACCACCAGGACAAAAAGGATGGATGGGAGAAAAGAAACTTGGCAAAACTCACAAAATGCGGCTAATATCTCCTGCAAATGATTGTGACCTTTTTTGCCATTTTCATGTGTACAGCCCCCACCTCTCCGGTGAAAAATGCCACCCAGGCTCCTCGCAGTAAGGAGGCAGGGGTGGAAAAGAGCTCCAGTACAGAGGATATATGGAAAAAAAGGGAATCGGTGTTTCTGCGATGCATGCCCTTGGACTCCGCTGAATACTCCCTGCCAAAGTGTGCCATCTACCGCAAGAAGCTCTCCTTCGCCACAAAGGAGGGGCTTTGTGCGCGCGCTTCCTTCCGGTGGTACAAGAGTTCCTTTTGCGATGTGGTGCGAAACCGCATGAAGCTGCGAAAATTCCTCACAGCATACAATGCATCCTTACGTGCCCTGTATTTGGCTGAATGTTACAACCCTCAATCACCCCATTATCAGCAAAGGTATTGCGTCAACTTTATAAAGAGTTTGAATGCGTTGGTGAGAAATGTCACCAGCTCCTGCCTTGAGGCCACTGCCTACCGGTATCCAACAGCCAGCTGCGCAGCCTATCGAGAACAATTGTATACGTATCTAAAACTCAATGCGCCCAAGGTCAAGCTGCGTGAACCCAGCAAGCCGGGGGCACCCAGGGTTGTTTCGCCCACACCCGGGGTTGTTTCACGGACAACTCCTCCTGTCACTGCGTCGCCAAAACTGCAGCCTCCCTTCAAAATATTTGGATTGATTGCAGGCGGCTCCAATGCCATTTCTGGCTCAAAGAGCTATGGGGCGGCCTCTATCTCTTGCCAAATTATGTTTTCCAGGAACTTTGGTACTGAAATTGGAGTAGAGTTTGATGCCAGCCCCGATCCTCTGGATGGTACAGTGCCCCCCAAGGTTTCACGCTTCTCCTTCTCTGCGCTGTGGTTTTTGGGAGGTGGCGTGAAGCACACCGGTTTCTCCTTTTATGTGAAAGGTGGCGTGGTGCAGCAGGAATTGACTCAAGACACCGAGACACTTGATTCTGCGGTCACTCTGCAGTTGGGCGGGGGAGTACAGTTGCGGCTGGCAACCATGTTCAGCCTCAACCTGGAGGTTATGGGCATTGCGCCAACTCCTTCCAACCCGGATTGGGAAAATCATGAGATGCATGCAGGGAGTATCCAGTTTAGATTCAACATCGGCTTTCATTTCGACAATCCCCTCTTTTACCTTCTTACCCCTCTCCTGTTTGTTTAGTATCAACCCAATCATCCGCTCAGGAGCAATGGCCTTTTGTACTCTTCCATTCAAGAATCCGGGAAACGCATTATTTTTGACTGAGCAGGGGGCCGCACTCGCTTTGTACAAGCTCGCCAAGATATATCCAGAAGTCTGAAGATTCAATGACCTGATGGACCTGTGCGGGAGGCAAAAAGCGTCGCATTTCGAAAATAAAAGCTTCGCGCATATCAGAAGAGGCGGAG
>JAHJLU010000545.1 GCA_018821745.1 Myxococcota bacterium
AGAAGAGCTGGAGCACGGCCATGTCCACGACGGTGGCCACCACCACTGAGTTCCCCTGAGCCATAAATACTGCAGGAAAATTGAGCTTTCCCGTGGGGAGAGGTAGAATGCCACTCTGAGCGTGAATAATGAAAATTCCTGTCATCTCAACGGCATTCCTTTTACTCCTCCTGCTCCTCCCCTTTGCGCTGCGGCCAAAGCCCACAGTCCGTGACGCGAAGGAGGTGCTCGTCGTCATCTCGGTCAACCCCGAGGAGGTGCGATACGAGTACTCCGAGGGGTTTTCCCGATGGATGAAAAAGAACTACAACCGCTCGGTGCGGGTGGAGTGGGTGGATCTCGGAGGCACCTCCTCGACCCTCCGGTTTATCCGCTCCGAGGTAAAATCCAATGTCGGCCGCGGCAGCTCCGGGGGAAATTACGATGCCCTCTTCGGGGGAGGTGACCTCTCCCACGCCAAGCTGGCATCACCCAACTGTGTCATGGTGGGAGACACCCGCTACAGATGCCTGCAGCCCTACAAACCGAAATCATCGGTACTGGCGGGGCTGCCCACTGACCTCAATGGCATCCGCCTCTATGATCCCGAAGGGTACTGGTACGGCACAGCCCTCTCGGGTTTTGGCATCGTGTGCAACCGAAGGGTCCTCTCCTTTATCAAAACCCCCATGCCCTCAACCTGGGAGGATCTCGCTTCGCCGGCTTTTTTCTCCTGGGTTGGATCTGGAGATCCACGTCAGTCAGGGTCCAGCCATATGGTCTATGAACTGATTCTACAGTCCATGGGATGGGAACAGGGGTGGCATACGGTCATGCGCATCGGCGCCAACACGCGGGTTTTTTCCCGGCACGGCTCCGGTGTCAGCCAGGATGTCGCCCTGGGTGAGGTAGCCTGCGGACTCACCATCGACTACTACGCCGGCAGCATCATCAAGAACATCGGCCCCCAGATTGCCTTCGTGCTTCCAAGGGACAAAACCGTCGTCAACCCCGATCCTGTCTCCATCCTGGCGGGCGCCCCCCACCCGGAGCTGGCCCGGCTCTTTGTGGATTACACGCTCACCCAAGGTCAGTACCTTCGCTACAGGCCCCTGGGCCATCCCAAGGGACCTGTGAAAAAATCCACGCCCGTCATGCCCATAAAAAAACAGGTGTATGAAGAGGGTGGTCCGGCGACTATCGCCCTGAACCCCTATGACTTCCAATCCTCCTTTCGATACAACTCCCGGCTGGGATCCCTGCGGTGGCAGGTCATCAATGACCTCCTCGGCGCAGCACTCATGGAAAACCATGGACTGCTGATTCGGGTCACCCGGAAATGGCGTCGGGGAGAGCTCTCCCGGGAGCAGTGGGCAAAGCTCACCATGCCTCCACTTTCGGAAGCCGCGCTCACCAGCGCCGCGAAAGCGATTGAGATCCATGGGCAGAGCAAGCGAACAGCCTTCAGAACCAAATGGTTCAGGCACTTTTACGATCTATACCGGAGCATGCTGTGAAGAGCGTCATAGAAATCTCCCAACTCAACTATGCATACGGGGCAAACCCTATCCTGCGGGACATCTCCCTCTCCATCGGCGAGGGTGAGTTCTTCTTCCTCCTGGGACCATCGGGGTGCGGCAAAACAACCCTCCTGCGATCCATCGCCGGGCTCGGGCCCCGTCCCCAATCCGGAAGCATCACACTTTTCGGAAAAAAGGTGGACAACCTGGCACCATGGCAGCGTGAGACCCCCCTGGTCTTTCAAAATTATGCTCTGTGGCCCCACATGAGTGTATTCGATAATGTGGCCTTCGGGCTGAAGATGCGAAATGATCCGGACCTGACCGCAAAGGTTGATGAGGTCCTGGAGACGGTGCAGCTCTCCTCCCATGCCCGAAAACGTCCCAATGAGCTGTCGGGCGGCCAACAGCAGCGGGTAGCCCTGGCGCGGGCCATGGTCCTCTCCCCGCGAATTCTGCTCCTGGATGAGCCCCTCTCCAACCTGGACGCCAGGCTGCGCCAGG
Organism: Myxococcota bacterium; assembly: GCA_018821745.1. Classification (GTDB taxonomy): domain Bacteria; phylum Myxococcota_A; class Polyangia; order HGW-17; family HGW-17; genus SZUA-580. The sequence goes on from JAHJLU010000545.1 coordinate 2,004, forward strand.
AGATGCGGTATGAACTCAAACGCATCCACAACAAGACGGGGATCACCTTCATCTATGTTACCCATGATCAGGAGGAGGCCCTCTCCCTTGCCACGGGAATTGCCCTCCTCAACCACGGACAGATAGTCCAGACAGGGACTCCCCGAGAGCTCTACCATCAGCCCCGCACCCTATTTTGTGCCACCTTCATGGGCGCCGCAAATGTTCTCCCCGGGACCATCTCACGTGTGGAAACTGAAGGAAGCATTACCGTGACCACGCCCATGGGCATCATCGAGGGGGTCACGCTTCAGTCCGGTGAGCCCCGAGCGGAGATGGCGGTGACGGTAGTCATGCGCCCCGAGGCCCTGAGCATTTCCCCCCATGGGTCGCTCCGCGGAGAGGTGATGAACCGCTATTTCCTCGGGCCCGTCGCCGAGACCACCGTTGGCACCGGTGGCCACATTTTGAAGACCCTGGGAAGCTCCGACCTGGATGAGCTGCCCCGGGGAGAGACAGTAACGATCAGCGTCGCACAAAAAGCGGCTCTGGCTTTTTCGGAGAATAGCCCATGAACCGCAGGCTCTGGCAACTGGCGTCTCCCGGCCTCT
>JAHJLU010000546.1 GCA_018821745.1 Myxococcota bacterium
ACCTTGTCATGCATTTTTCTTCTGCAAATTTGTGAGATCTTCTTCAGTACTCCATTCAGATGTTACAAAAAGCATTTCTTTTATCCCAGACAAGCGTGGGACATAACAGGAATGTCGTTTTGCAAATGGAGAGAAAAACATGACGCTCATTGGGATTTGTGGTGATGAATCCTTGTTCGCACATAACGGCTCTTATTGAAAAATCCGAGCAACTATCGTCCCGGCTTGCATTTCCGTCAGCAGCAGTGGGCGGATTGGAGTGGCGACCGGGAGATTTTGCGGACGTCGGGGGAAAAGGATACGCGGATTTGTGGGATGTCTGCCCGGACTAAGAGAATTGGAGGGGATCGCGGGAAGTCAGCGGGGCATTGTGGAGAGTCGTTGGGGCGAAGGTCGAATTTTTTGTTTATCATGGTAACCCGTGAGCAAGGCGGGGAAAAGTGGGTGGGTACACGTGGTAAGTTATGGGCAAGGCGTGGTAAATGATGATCAAGGCGCCATAATCGTTATCGTACAGGCGATAAGTCATTTGCAAAGCGTGGCAAGTCATAGGTAAGACGTGGTAAGTCGTTGGCAAGGCGTGGCAAGTCAAGGGCAAGGCGTGGTAAATGGTGAACGAGGCTCCATAATCGTAATCGTACAGGCGATAAGTCATGGGCAAGGCGTGGCAAGTCAAGGGCAAGGAGTGGTAAATGGTGAACGAGGCGCCATAATCGTTATCGTACAGGCGATAAGTCATGGGCAAGGCGTGGTAAGTCATGGGCAAGGCGTGGCAAGGCATTTTGTGCACGTCGTAAGTGATGATCAACGTATGGGAGAAACGGCTGAGCGGTGGCAGGAGATGCTGAAAAAACAGTCCAACAGATCACTGCTGATGCTCATGCGTCGCTCTGGATGATAAGGATTTAGGCGGGCAAATGGGTGTGGGTGGGCAGGCGCGATTCATTCGGGTGGTCTCAGGGGCGGAGTTTTTCGCAGGCGGCGTCTCCCTCCGCTTCTTGCGTGAGGGGAATTTCGCCAAGGGTTTTGTGTTTGCGCAGGGCAGCGATATCCTCTTTTTTGGAGACCTCGGTCATTTTAGTGCCCTCGGGATTTAATTTGTAAAATGTAACGCTGGTGCTGCATGTAATGGGATTTTCGCCGCCACCCTCGTCATCGGCACCCCCTTTGATTTCACTGCCGGCGTCTGGACGCATCGATTCGAAGGTCGTCACAACCAGCACGGGGGTCTTCACCGCGTTGATGATGAGCCAGTACCACATGCCGCTCCCTTTTTCGTGATTCAATTCACCCGGAGTGTTTGAGTGCATACCGAGGATAATGTTTAGGAGCTCCGTGAGCGTGCCACCCTTGAGAGAGAAATAGAGCACATTGGTCGATGTCTCACCGGGATGCTCCACCTCTACTTCTTCCTTCTTGCAGTTGTTGTCATCGCCAGACTCTTCATACTCAATGGACACAAGGGAAATTCCCCATTTTCCCGGTTCAATTGTAATATCAAGTTTTTTATTTCCGGCACACAGGGGCATGAAGGTTTGGCCACGGAGCTTGCTGGTTCCAACAAGGGTCACCGTGCACAAGGAGGGGGGGATGAAGTCGTCACTGTTCTCCGTCTCTTTTTCGCAGGGGGTGAACGCGTTGGGTCTCACCTGGAAGACAGCCCCCAGCAGCGCGCCCCCCTTTGCCTTGAGTTCGTGAACCTGCACACTGCCCTTGGCGAGACATCTGTCATCAAACGTGAGTCCGGAGTGTGCAAAGAGCTTTTTGCCGTTGTAGTTGCTGCCCATCTTTCTGCCCTCAGCGATAAGCTCCCGGAGCTTGAACATTGCCCTGGAGCTTGTGCTCAGAGGTTTGGGAAGTCTTGGCCTTGAGGCGGTTGCTGTGTCATCTTTATTGTTGGGCGTCGTGTCGCTTTTTTTGCCACAAGAACCGAGAACCAGAAGACAACTGAACACAATAGCATTGCGCTGCATGGGGCACCTCTCTGTAAAAATGTGGCAAGCCCCACTCTATCCAAGATCAAAGAGAAGATCAAGGTGCCGCCACAAACCTGCAGGAGCGCCCCACCTTTTTGTTGCCAATAGATTCAGATCTGGTATGACTGATTTGTATACATTCCACGGCTTTCTCAGGGAGCCCTTTCGCGTTGGAGAAGCTCATGAAAAGAGTGCTGCTGTTCCTGTCGTTCCTATTACTCTCCTGTACTTCCGAGACAACAAAAAGCGAGAGCTGCGGGGACAGCGTCGTGGATCCCGGCGAAGAGTGCGACGGGTCCTCCCTCAACGGGTCCTACTGTCAGGCGCTGGGTTACTACGGTGGCAGGCTGAGCTGCAACGAAAACTGCACCTTCAACCTCGCAGAGTGCAGCGGGGCAGGCAGCTGCGGCGATGGTACCGTCCAGGAGTACAACGAGTCGTGCGACGGGGAAGGGGTCCTTGATGACCGCTGCACCTCCATTGGCTATCCTTCGGGCACCCTCGGCTGTGCCGACAACTGCCGGTTCGATCTCTCCGACTGTCAGGGCGCCGAGGTTTGCGGGAACGGCGTCATCGACGCACCCGAGCAGTGCGACGGCGCTGCGCTGGGATCCTCCTCCTGCAGCGATTTCTTTGATTTCGTGGGGGGAACCCTGCGGTGCGCCAGTGACTGTCGCTTCGACTTCTCCGGTTGCTACAGCGAGGTGGTGTGTGGCGACGGTATTGTCGGAGGTGGAGAGGCTTGCGACAGCGAGAACATGCGGGGATTTACCTGCGAGAGTCTGGATCTGGGCGCGGGCGAGCTCGCCTGCGTCGACTGCCAGTTCGACGCTACGGCGTGTGAGGAGGAGTCCCTGTGTGGGGACGGCGTGGTGACAGGTAACGAAGAGTGCGACGTGGACGCTTACGGCGGCGAGAGCTGCGAGACCCTTGGCTACCACGGCGGCACCCTCCTCTGCAACTACGACTGCACCATCGGGACGGAGATCTGCGAATACTTCGGGAGGTGCCAGGACGAGACTGTCCAGCCCCTCTTTGAGGAGTGTGACATGAGCGACCTCGGCGGGGCCACCTGTGAGTCCCTGGGATACTACGGCGGTACCCTCGGGTGCACCGGAGGATGCCGCTTCGATGTGACCCAGTGCGAGGGGGCCGGCTACTGCGGCGACGCCGTGGCCAACGGATCCGAGCAGTGCGACGGCAGCGACCTGAACGGCCACACGTGCGCCACCATGGGCTACTACGGCTCCGGGGGGGTAGCCTGTAATGCGGACTGCACCCTCGATTTGTCCGCCTGCGGCGGCACCTGCGGGGACGGTGAGGTCCAGCCAGGGTTCGAGCATTGTGACGGTGACGTGAGCTCCCTGACGTGTCGGGACTTCGGGTATGTGAGCGGGATCATCACCAACTGCAACGCCGATTGCACCATCAACGCACTCTCGTGCGTCAGCGCCTCCCAAGTGGGCTCCACCGCAGATGACGCGGTGAACGGCGGGCTCATGGACGCCCAGGGGAACATCTTCATTGTCGGCACATTGGGCGCAGCTTCGCCAACCAAGGGGCCGGGCGACTCCATTGATTTCGTCCTCTCCAGGATAGACCCCGACGGCGTCTGGACCTCAACCACCTATGGCTCCGACGGGGATGACAGGGCCATCGGGATGGCAGTGGATCCCGTCTCGGGTGACATAGTGGTGGCGGGAAACACCGACGGCACCCTCGGGGCCTCTTCCTTTGGGCTCACGGACATTTTTGTGGCGCGCTTCTCCTCCGCTGGCGTCCCCGGGCCCGTGGTCCAGGCGGGGTCGGCTGACATGGCCGATGACTTTGCCACGGCTGTCGCCGTGGACGGCGCATCCAACGTTTTTGTGGTGGGATACACCATGGGGGATTTTGACGGCAACGGCGGCAACGGGAGCTACGACGCCATCGCCATCAAATTCGACGCGGGGGGCAATGAGCTCTGGCGTTTGCAGGTCGATGGAGGGTTCTCCATGGACTTCTTCTATGGCGCCGCCGTGGACGCTGCGGGTAACCTCTACGCTGTGGGAAAAACAGACGGTGATGTGGGCGCCGGTTTGATGGGTCAGGGGACCAGCTATCTGATGCTCTTCAAGATATCACCCGCCGGTGATACACTCTGGGTCCAGGCCATCAGTTCCATGAGCTCTGAAGCAGGGTACAGCGTGCGCTGTGGACCCCAGGGGCAGGTGTATGTGGCGGGAACGACAATGTGGGATTACGCCAATGACACCTTTTCAGAATATATGAGCGTGCTCGTGGGGGGATTCACCGGCGACGGGACCCCGCTCTTCACCACCTCCTGGGGTGGCGGAATGGGTGGTATGGGGGATGACGAGGGCCGCAGCCTTGAGGTGCTCCCAGACGGCAGGCTGGTTGTGGTGGGGATAGCCCGGGAAGGTTTTCTGGGGCAGAATGTGGGGTTTACCTCCCAGATCTTCGCGGTGGAGGCGAGCCCCACAGCCGGGACCCCCTTGTCTGTGCAGATTTATGGTGATCTGGGGGAAGAGTCGGTCACAGGGACCTTTCTCACCCCGGGGGGCTCGGTGATCGCCACGGGGACCACGTCGGGCAGTATCTCGGGCGAGGCGAACCAGGGCGGGCTCGACGGTTATATCTATACGGTCTTTGTTCCCTAAGCCCCTATACCGGAGGTGTTATGAAAAAATGGTTCCTTTGTGTACTGTGTCTCTTCCTGGGGGGCTGCTTATCTAAAACAGAGAGCAGCGAAACCTGCGGCGATATGGTAGTCGACCCGGGGGAGGAGTGCGACGGATACAACCACGGAGGGCTCTTCTGTCAGGAGCTGGGGTACTACGGGGGCGTGCTCTCGTGCAACGACGACTGCACCCTCGACATCTCCCGGTGCCTGCCCTACGGCCGCTGCGGGGATCAGACCGTGCAACCGCTCAACGAGTCCTGCGACGGCACCGACATGGCCGACACCCTGTGTGCCTCTATTGGCTACATGA
>JAHJLU010000547.1 GCA_018821745.1 Myxococcota bacterium
CCCGGATATCGGCACGATGCCCCTCTACGGAATACTGGAGCCCGTCATATTTCTGCAGGAGCTTTGGAAGCACCATAGCCTTGAGATCATCAAGGACCTCACCGGCGCGACTGCGGGGGTTGGCGTCGGCAGAAACCTGGACCACTCTCCGCCCGTTCCTCCGCAGAATGGAAGTATAGGAACGCCCGACTGAGATATTGACCACCGCGCTCAGAGGGATATAGGCTCCCTGCGGATTCTTGACCATCAACTTCTCGAAGGTGGCCAGATTGTACCGATCCACGTGGGGCATGCGGACCATCACCTTGAGCTCATTTCGTCCCCTCACCTGCCTGAGCACCTCGCTGCCGTAGAATGCCCCCCGCAATTGATCCCCGATACTGCGGGCGGTGAAACCATATACCGCCGCTTCGGGTTTGAGTGTAATATCGTACTGGACCTTTCCCTGCTCGAACCCGTCGTCGATATCGTTGAGCATGGGATAGGTAATGAGCGCATCGGCCAGCTCTGAGGAGGCCTTGCGCAGAACCTCCATATCCCGGTGGGAGAGCTCGATGGTGACGGGGCGGCCTCTGCCTCCGGGGCCCCCGGAGTCGGAAGCGAAGCGGAGATATTCCACACCGGGGATCTCACCCACCCTGGCCCGCCACTTCTTGGTGAACTGATCCGTGGTCAGAATCTTGTTTCGAACGGTTGGAGGCGCCATATTCACCCGGACCCTCCCCGTATGGCTCCCCTCCTTTCCGATATCGAGGGCAAAGTTCAACACCAGCTCCGGGTGTCCGCTCTCCTTGTAGACCTCCTGGGCCGCTTTGAGCACGCGCTGAGTGATCTCCTCGGTCCGTGAGGCCGGAGTACCATAAGGGAGCACAATAATAGCCTCGGAAAAATCACTCTCAATAACCGGAAACAGATGGAACCCCAGCCGCCCGCTGAAGGAGTAGGCCAGGGACATCATCAGCATGGCAACAGCGAAAGCCATCACCACATAACGATAGTGCAATGTAGCGAGTAAAAACCGGCCGTATATTTTGCTGATGAAAACCTTGAACCACACGCTGAACTTCGCCTGCCAGGCGGCAAGCACATTGAGTATCCAGATCCCCTTCCCCTCTTTACGGTGACCCAGATGGGCCGGCAATATAAAAATAGACTCCAGCAATGACACGACAAAGACGACGGTGACTACAACGGGAAGCATTTTCCATATTTTCCCCATGCGCCCTGGCACAAAATAGATAGGGAGAAAGGTGACCACGTTGGTGAGAATGGAGAAAACCACCGGCATGGCCACATCTTTGGCCCCGTTAACCGCAGCGTCGAGCCACTTCATCCCCTCCTGGCGGTAGGTGAACACCTGCTCACCCACCACAATGGCATCATCCACAACAATTCCAAGGGCCACAATGAAGGCGAACATGGTAATGATGTTTATCGAGAAACCGAAAAACGGAAGAATAATGAAGGATCCCATGAAGGAGACGGGGATCCCCATGGCCACCCAGAAGGCGAGGCGCGGTTCGAGAAACAGTCCCAGAAGCACCAGCACCAGGACCAACCCCATGATTCCGTTCTTCATGAGGAGATCCATGCGCTCCCGGTAAACCTTGGAATGGTCGCGGGTAATAGAAGCTTTGATCCCCTGTGGAAGGCGGGGCCGGATCTTCTCCATGACCTCTCGCACCGCGGCTGCTACAGTGAGAGGGGTCTGGTCCCCTTCCCTGAAAACCTCCAGAACAACAGCGGGCTTCCCGTTGTGGCGGGAAAACCGATCCGTCTCCTCGAAGGAGTCATGGATTGTAGCGATCTCTTTGAGTAAAATGGGATTCCCGTTTTTCCCCGTGAGAATGGGCATCTCACCGAAGGCTTTCCCGAAGTCTTTGCGCTCTTTTACCCGGATGAGGATCTCCCCGCGACTGGTCTTGATTCCCCCTGCGGGCACCTCCCGGGAGAGGGAGCGGATTTTCGTGGCCACCTCGGGCAAAGAGAGCCCGAACCGCCGGAGATTTTCTTCGTTGATCTCTATGGATATTTCAATAGGGGGAATCCCTTCGACCTCGACAATGGAGATCCCCTTGTGGCCAATGAGTTCGTCCCGAATATCTTCACCCAGCTCATGGAGCACGTGGGTGGAGACATCGCCGTACAGGGCAAGTCCCAAAACAGGGCGCTGCCGGGACACTACCTTCACCTTGGGCTTCTCCGCCTCCTCCGGGAAGGTGATGATGCGATCAACAGCGGACTTGATGTCCTGGGCCACGGTGACGGGATCATTCTCCACAGAGATCTCCAGGAGGACCAGCCCTGCACCCTCACGGGCCGTAGACGTAACCTCCACGATCCCCTCAATCCCGGCGACGGAATTCTCAATCGCCGTGACAATGCCCCGCTCCACCTCCTCGGGTGAGGCACCTGGATACACCACGCTCACCTCGACCATGTCGATGTTGAACGAGGGGAAAACCTCCTGCTTGATCTTCCGCATGGAGAGGTATCCACCCACCAGTAGAATGAGCATGATGAGGTTGGCTCCGACGGAGTGTCCGGCCATCCATGCTACGGGACCTTTTCCCCCGGGAGGTGTTTCGCTCACTTTTGGCCTCCCTTGGTTTTTTGGAGAATGTGCTCCCTGAGTCGCATTTCAGGGAGCGCAAAACCCAGATTGCTGGTAATGAGTTTGTCTCCGGGATTCAGGCCGGTGCGAAAATAGATATAGTCCCGCCCCCGCCACAGACTCTTGACTTTTCGTATCTCCAACTGATTGTTTTTGCCCAGGATCCACAGGCTCCCATCCCGATCCCAGTCCCGATGGATTTCATAAACGTTTTTCAGTTCAATACCATAAATGGTTAGCCGGACCATGGCACCGATGAGCAGGGGAAAGCGCTCCCCGGGTTTCTTCTTTAAATGGAGCGGGTCGGGGATCTCCACGAGCACTCTCATGAGTTTACTCTCTTTTTCAAGATCGGGTAGAAGCTGCTTCACGCGTCCCTCCCGGAACACACCCTCTCCCCATGAGTCCTTGTCGAAGACATGGACCAGAGCCCCCGTCGCGCTGTTGTAACGTTCGATGTGAAAACTCCCCAGATAGGTGCGGGGAAGCTGCACTTCCACCCAGAAAGCATCGGTACCGACAATCGTACCGCAATCAGTCCCGGATGAAATTTTGGACCCGATATCAACTTTCTTCTCCAGAAGCATGCCGTTGAAGGGGACATTTACCTTGGTACGGTTCACATCCAGCCATGCCTTGGAAGCGTAGGCCCTGGCGGAATCTATGGCCGCCTTCACCGATGCCTCCTGGGGTTTTCGGAGGATCAGGTCACGGTTTGCCCCGGTGAAGCCCTTGTCCATAAGCTTGAGTTCCCGTTCCGCCACGGACTTCTTGCCAACCTCAATGGAGAGCTCGGCTCTGGCCTTGTCCAGGTCCCCTTTTCGCATGGCATAGGTGTACATGTATTCCGCCGGCTCGATTTCAATAATCCGGTCTCCCTTGTTAAAGCGTCCGCCGGGGTAAAATTCCTTGGCGACCCACTTCACCTTCCCGCTTACGAGGCTCGCTATTCTCACCTCCCGCGAGGAGATGACATTTCCCAGCGCGGAAATCCTGGGTTTGTGGTTTCTGGGCGTGAGGGTCTTCACCTCCACCAGGGGGGCGTCTTTTTTTCGCTTCACCCGTTTCGCCTTGGGCCGGTGGGAGAGCCAGTACGATGAAATAGAGACGGCACCAACAATGATTCCCCCCATGACAATGATCTGGAACAACCTGCCCAGCCAAATGAGCGCCAGGCTTCGTTTCTCTTCCATTTCAATCTCCTTTGGAAAGCTCTCCCATCTCTTTGGGGGTCATCTTCCAGCTCCCCGCCAGACTGCGCAGCAGACCGATGCGCAGCTGGAGCATGGCCCCCTGAGCCGAGAGATAGGAGAGCTCAAGATCATGGTATGCCACCTTGGCGATGAGGTAGATGGAAAAGGACAACTCCGATGTCCCCTGAAGATAACGAAACTCCATATCTTTCAGGTATTTCCGAGACAGGGAAATCTGCTTTTCCAGACTCTTCAGATAGTTTCGTTGGACCTTCTCCCGGAGCAGCCAGGTCTCCACGTCGGAGACAGCCTTGAGCACCGTCTCCTGGTAAAGGGCAACTTTCTCCAGAAAAACTGCCCTGGTCCGCTCCACCTCGGCCTTGAGCTCGCCCCCCTTCCACAGGGGCGCGGTGAGGTTCAGCGCAAGGTTCACCAGCCAGCTCTTGAACATGTCCCGAAATGCCTGGTCAGTGGTAGAGACCCCCAGGGAGAGGGAGAGTTTGGGCAGTTGATCAGCGATGGCGGCGGCCACCCGCGCGTTGGCAGCTTTTACTGCCAGAAAGGCACTGGCCACATCCGGACGTCTTTTAATCAGATCAAGGGGAAGCCCCACCGCGGGCAAGGGGACCAGCGGGGCCAGCTTCCCGGGGAGAGTAATCTTAAGATCAGATGGATATTTCCCCAATAAAAGCGCAAGTTTTGATCGTTCCACCGCCAACTCCTGATTGGACTTGATGATGGTGGCCCGGATGGACTCCACCGCGCGGGTCTGTTGCAAAATATCGGCCAGACTGCCCTGCCCATTGGCGAAACGGATCTTCTGGCTCTTCAGATAGCGCTCGTTGAGGGTCACCTGATTGTTCAGGAGCCCAATTCGGGCGGAGAGCTCCACCATGGTGTAATATGATGAGACGACCTCGCCGGAGAGCGTGAGCGCAGAGGTAAGGAGGGCGGCATGGGAGGCCAGCGTGTCGTACTCAATTGCCTGGAGTTCACTCCGCCGCCGTCCCCACAGATCAACCTCGTAGCTCGCCGCGAGAGAGAGTGAAAAACCCTGTATGGAAGCACCCTTGCCTGCCCCGAAGTTGTAACCATAGCCGCCGTTGGCGGATCCGCTCAGTGCGAGGGTGGGGAACCGCGTGGCGCCCAGCTTTTTTGCCTGGGCCACTGCTACCAGCAGGCGGGCGTAAGTCGCCCTGACCGAGGGGTTTCGGGCCAGCGCCGTGGCAATCAACGCATTGAGCTGGCTGTCATTGAAATGGAGCCACCACCGCTGGTTCAGTTTTATAGCCCCGCCACTGAGTGAAAACTTCTGGGGCACCCTCGCCTTGACCTTGTCCATTGCAGGGGCGGTACCCCTGGCGCATGAGACCAAAAAGAGAAGGGTCAAAAGTGGAATGTACAACCTTGATATATTCATAATCTTTGAAGTGCGCAGGACGGGAAGGGTTGCCCCGCACATCGGTTAGACCCCTGTTTCTACCAATGGTTCCATTTTATTTCACTAAATTTCTAATGCACTATCAAACAAATCCACGGCCAACCCCAAGGGGCGGTCGACCCCCTCGCGCCACCCACCGATTCTACGCGCCCGCCCACCGAAAAAATGGGCCAATCCTTGGATAAAGCTTGATATCTGTGGAATTTTCTGCGAGATGATAGAGTTCTGTTCACCGTACCCCATGGTGGTATCCGGGAGGATTTTATGGAGAAACGCAAAAAAGTTATTATCTTCGCTTCGATTATCATTGCCTGTTTCACAGCTGATATCGGGTCGAAAATTTGGGCACAGAAGACGGTGGAGTCACAATACCATGACCCCACGGAGCAGAAATCCTTCAGGATCCGCTTCAATCTGGCCTACAACACGGGCGC
>JAHJLU010000548.1 GCA_018821745.1 Myxococcota bacterium
AGTGTGGATCACACCTGGGTCAACGAACAACTGAGGGCAGGCTACATCACCGAAGAAGAGGCCAAGCGCTCCAAATTCAAGTCTGTCATCACCCGTTCCGTGGGCTATGAAGCCGAAATCCACGCAGACACCCACACCATTCCCCTGCGCTCCGGTGACGTGTTTCTCATGTGCTCCGACGGACTCAGCAATCATTTTTCCCGCCAGGAACTGGAACGGCTCTTCAGATACACGTTCTACAGCCGTCTCCCTGATCTGCTCATCGACACGGCCCTTTCCCGAGGCGGGGAAGACAACATCACCCTGATCATCTGCTATGTTGCCGCCGCCTGACGCCGCCATGGACCTCCACATTAAAAATCTGAGGGACGTGCCCCACGTTCTGCCCACCCTCGCCTCCTGGCACCATTCCATGTGGAGCTACCTCTATCCCGGCGACACGCTCGCGCTCAGGACCGAGCGCATGCAGTCATATCTTGCTGAAGACTTTCTCCCCTCCACCTTTGTGGCCCTCTGGGGCGACGAGCCCGTGGGGAGCGCGGCCATTATCAGTTGTGACATGGAGACCCATACCCACCTCACCCCATGGATGGCCTCCCTGTATGTCAGTGAGCAGTGGCGCCAAAAGGGTATCGGCGGCACACTGGTGAAACACATAACCGCGGCCTGCGAAGCCCGTGGTATTCCCCGAATCTACCTTTTCACCCCTGACAAGCGCACCTTTTATGAGAGATTGGGCTGGGAGTGCATTGCCACGCCCGACTACCACGGAGAGCGGGTCACCGTGATGCAACGCCTGCTGGCCCCATAAGCGGCTATCGGTACCGGTAACTCTTTCGGATCTCCCATGACTCGACCTTCCAGCCCGTGCCATATTTTTTGAGCACCAACTGAACATTCCCGTAGCTGTCCAGGGGGATGGTGACCTGCTCCACCGCGTCGTTCTTGTTGGCGGGGATTTTCAGCCGTGCCTTCTCCAGCTCGGCCATCTTTTTCTTGAGCGTCGCGATGATGGTGTCACGGTATCTCGGGGAGAGCAGTGAAATATAGAGGGCAAGATCCAGAGTATCGATGGCCTTGACCATGAGCCCGAGGAGTTTTTCGGGAGACTCGGGGCTGGGCAACAGTCCCGGTGCCTCCTCCACCTTCCACTTGCCCTTCTCGGTCACCATGGTGATCCTGGTCCCGTTTTTCCCGGAGTACCGAACGGTGACCCGGGGATCTTTTCCTTTGATGGAGCGGGCCTGATAGAGCATCTCTTTGCGGTTGGTCTTCCACTGGGCGGCGAACCAGGTGTAGGGGACCTTCTTTTGGGTCTCAGCGTCCAGAAGATCGTAGGCCTTTTTGGGTTGATCATTGAGCACCGCCTGCCGGTATGAGTCGATTATCTGCGAGGCTCCGGTCTTGACCGGCCCGGTTTTGGTACAGGAAATCAGAAGGAGAGTGACGATCATCAGCATCGGTTTCATAGGGCGACTTTACCCAGAACAGCCCCTGAAAACAAGAAGAGTTTCGCAAGAAAAAAGTTCGGAAAATCCCCACAGTGTGGTAATTATAGGGCATGACGAAGTGGGCCGCAGAACCCCAGGTACTGGGAAAGTACATAATATCCATCATCAAAGCATCCGAGGACAAACACACGACTCACACCATCCTCCTCGGTGTCGGGCTGAAAACCATCGAACCACTCAAGTGGTATTCCCAGGCCCACGTCAGTAAAGTGTTTGCCCAATTGATGAGGGCCAAAGGTGATGACTACATATACGGGATTGGCAAAGCGCTCATTGACCAGGGCACTCTCCCCGATAATGTACACTCCTTTCAATCAGCGGTGAGCGCCCTGGACCTGGGATATACCATCGCCCATCGCAACCAGACCGGGGCGCAGTTCGGGCAGAAATCCACCTCACCGCTGCGGCTCGAAATAATCGCGGCAAACCCCTACCCCTGTCCTTTTGACTGGGGAATATTGCAGCAGTTGATTGCGCGGTATGCGCCCTCGGCCAAGATCGCC
>JAHJLU010000046.1 GCA_018821745.1 Myxococcota bacterium
CGATCTCCTTCACTTGAAAAGATTTTGAGAAGTCGTATAGTCGCTCCAAACAGAATGCCGGAGGATCCCATGGCCCCCAAAAACACAACAGCCCGCGGTTCGCTGCCGGGAATTTTGATTCCAACCCTCGCCCTTATCTGTATGATCGTATTTGCGCTGCTGACCTCCTGGTATGCTGCCAGGGAGCGGGTGAAGCTGGCCATGCGCCCGCATCTGATCCTGGCACAAAATCACATGAAGAAGATCCGCAACGCTCTGGTTCGCAACAATGCGCCCATTTTTCTCAGGGAAAAATGGGAGGTCGGGGCAGACAAGGATGTCATGGAGTCAGAACTGAAGAGCTTCTCCGAGTTGTACTTTGTGGACCAGGGTGGACTCTCCCGTCTGTTCAAGCAGGTGACGACCTTCACAAAGAAATACGCGGAAATCAAAAATGAAAAAGATTTTCAAGATGTAATGACTCAGCAGAAGAGGGATAATGCGCTGGCCCGCACTCATGAGATAGAGACGAACATCCTGAATATATTAAAAAACTTCAGTGACGGCGGGTTTTTGATGCAGGGGTTCTTTCTTTTCCTCAGTCTGCTCTCCGGCCTCTTGGGTATTTTCTTCTATCGAAGATAGATTCTCCGCAGGGGTTGCAAATCCTTTGCTCAATTACATAAATGGCCACAGGGGATTCCTGGTGAATCCGGCGGAGGGGATCTGCCACGGTAGATGCCCGGGAATGGGTCCCGGGTCGGCAAAACAATTGGTGAAACACGAGGAATGGTGTAAAAGCGGGAGAGACGAGGTTTTTTATGATACGCAAAACTGGTATTGTGGTTTTCCTCCTGAGTATGATTGCATTTTCTGCAACGGCAACCGCCACGCCCTTTGAGGTTTCAGGGAGTCTTGGAGTGGGAGGGTGTCAGGGTAGCTGCGGCGGGATTGATCCCGGGGCTCAGTTGAGGATTGGCGGGCAGTGGAATCCCTATGGCGGTCTTGGTGTGGGGCTCAGTTTCTCCTCCCAGTGGCTGGGGGGAGAATCAATGGAGGGGCTCTATATCCGGCGCGAAGGAGCGGAGGTTTCATGGACATTTTGGCCCCATCCCCGGTTTTCCCTCCGGGCGGGTCTTGAGTTTGGTGCTGCCCAGACGGGATTTGATGTGACCACAACGGGAAACGGAGTGGAGTCTGTCTCCGAGAATGGTACCTACGGCGGGATTTCCTTCAGGGTGGGGTACCGGCTCATCCCCCACCTGACGGTGTTTCTCGAAACAGGGTATGTTTATCATCTCTGGGGTGAGCGAAATGATAATGATTTTAATTCTTATTATATCGTCGGTGGAGTGAGCTGGTCATTTGACAAGCAGTGACACCAACTCGAAGTGGGGGGTGTTGGGCATGGTGTCCAGGAGCTTGATCCGCACCAATTGGTAGCCCGCGGAGAGGAAATGACCCAAATCCCGGGCCCCTGCCATGGGATCGCAGGAGAACAGGATCACCCGTGGCGCCATCGCTGCAATCAGGCGCTTCATCGCCAGTGCTGAAATTCCCGACCGCGGCGGATCCAGGATCATGCAGGCGGGCGTCTGGCTGATTTTGAGGTTCTCAACGGGAGTAGTGATCAACTTCACGTCGGTTCCCAAATTTTTTCGGAAGGCTTCCCGCACGCTCTTCTCTTCCTCACATGCAGTCACGGGCCCGAAATTTCTGGCAATGGCCGACAAGTTACCACTGCCCGCATAGCACTCCAGGATCGGCCCGTCACAATCGGCCTGTCCTAGCAGATCCTTGAGGGTTTCCTGAATGAGAGCATTGGCCCGGGGGCCTCCCTGGGCAAAACTGTGCGGTGCGATCCACTGGGGTGAATCCGGGGTCCCGAGGTTGATGAATGGTTCGCCATGGACCTTCCTCTGAATCATTACTGATACCAGCGTGAGAGATGAATCCAGTCGCAGGGGAAGTGATGGGGTGAACCCGCCAAGAGGGGATCCGGTTATTTGGATCGCAACTTCCCCCGCTTGATTCATGGTGAGCCGCAGCTCTCCCTCCCCCTTGAACCGTTCGAGGGGCCTCAGCAGGCTGAAAATGCCAGGGAAGGTGGATATTTCGCACTGATCGACGGGGTGGATTCGGTCAGACGCGCGGGAGTTGAACCCCAGGGCCCCATGGGACCAGCGGGGACGCAAGCGCCAACGGTATTGAAGATCCGAACCCTTGTGGGGGACCAGCTCGAGATCGGTCTGGATTTTTTGCTGGGAGAGAGCTCTCAGTGCGTAGCCTCTCTTCTCGGTCAGTGCCATTTCCGGTGTGAGGGCCATGAGTGGACATCCGCCACAGCCGTGGGTGTCGGGATCCGCGGAGTGTTCCGGGTGATGGGCACAGGGGGCAATCCTCCGATGGGGCGATTGTTCAAGCGTAGAGAGGGTTTTTCCTATGGTCCACCGCTTCTTGCCAGAGGGTTCGAAACTGCACTCGACCGTATCGCCCGTAAGGGAACCCGGAAGGAAAACGGTGAGGTTTTCATGGCGGGCAACACCCCAACCGTGCCGGCCCTCGGTCCCGTGGATCTGCAATGTGGCGCGAAGTGAGCTCATGGGCTGGTACTATCACTCCTGTCCGGTCTTCGCAACCCAAAGCAGGTGTACCGGGGGGGGAGGGTTTTCTGACGCAACAGGCAGAGGTTGTTCAGCGCAAGGGTGAGCACTTCCGCGGGCGAGGGGCCGTCAATCTTCACCGGTTCACAGGGGCCGCCACCGGCGCTGGTCATTGTCAGCGTTTTGCCGTCCATGGCGGCTCTCACGTAGGAGCTGGAATCCACACTGCTGACCCCTAGATCAAATAGAATCCTGATCCTGTCGGGTTGACCAACCCCAAATGCGTGGAGCGGATGAGTGGGGACCGCTTCCCTCAGCGCATTGACAGTCCGGATGATAAAGTCCTGATCTCTGCGTTTGGGTACAAGGTTCCCGATGGCAATTCCGTCAACCCCGTTGGCTGCAAGGACCGTGGCACAGTGACAAAGGGCTGTCGTATCCTCCACCGCCGGAAGCGCTCCATACAAAAGAAAGTCCCTTCGCCTTCGATTCTTGAGGGCCCACAAACCATTGGTCAGTGATAAATGGAGCGCCTCCTCCTGTGAGACAACCCCTTCCAGTGGAGGGATATCCAGGGTGAACCCGCCGCGGGCATGCTGTTCCTGAAAATTGAGGAGGTCGCAGGTCGTGATCCGGATTTCTCCCAGGGGCCCCGTTGTGGTGAGGCTTATTTGATCGCCATTGTCGGTGACATGTCCCCCGTATTTGATGAAGCCGTAGGAGCCACTGTCAATGAGCAGGTCCAGTGGGCCCGGCTGGATATCAACTGATATGGCATGGGGATAGGAGATGAGTGCCCAGGGAGAGAGGAGGTGGAGGTAGGCCCGGACCATCTCGTCGATCCCCTGTCGCCCGGTGATAACAGGAATAAACCCGGTGATGTCCGGTATGGAATTGCCCATGATCTATTCGCGACGGATAATCATATTGGACTCGATCTCCAGGGCGGCGTTGGCAATGCGATACATATCATACCAGAGCGCCTTCAGCCCGAGCCTGCTGATTTCCATGCGGTCCAAATAGTCGTCGTCCTCATCATCGTAGGAGATGTCTTCCTCCTCCACAGAGCCATCGGGATCATCGATACCGAGTCCGTCCTGGAGGGTCTCGAGAGCCTCAATCAGCGCCTCGAGGGAGCCGACCCTCAGCTCTCCGACGGGAATGATATCAGAGAAAATGCCGGGAACATAAATGTCGGCCTGGTCGTATTCGTCTTCCAGATCGCTCATGAACTCCGCCAGAATCTCATCATCAAAATCGTTTTCCACACTGTGATCGAGATCATCTGTCTGATCCCGCAGGTTCACCTCTCGTTTCAAGAGTTTCCCGCTCAGGAGCGAGAGTGCAGTTTCATCGAGGACATCCGTGAGAGGAGCGATAATTATCGAAGCCATACTACCTCCGTTCAATGGTAAATGGGCAACTGCCGAGCACCAGCCTGACCGGCCAATCCCGGGCCTGTGCGTCGGGCAGCCCTTTTTCAGGTTTTCGTGATAGCCTTTTTTTGTCAAGCTGATATTAGATCGTATGGCCATGGAGAGATGAGCGTGTTGCTTTTTTTCGTGAGAATAGTGAAGGCCAGAGGTTGGAACAAGACCGGGTGACTGTTGGGTAATATGTTGAAAGTAATAGTGATAACGATATTGCAATGTGTTGCGTTATTGGCTGCTGTCCCGTCACTTTGTCACAGTCAGGCAAAACAGAGTTTTGTCGTTGAGACCGCTGGTGGATATGGTGATGATGCGCTGGCCATGCTCTCTTTAGGGTACGGGAAACGCTGGAATGATTCATTTTCCTATAGAATCTCAACACATTGGTTGCACAGTGATCTTCAGAGCACGGTGAAAGGTGCACTGGGTGGGGATGCGAGAGTCCTCTACACCCTGGATTTTTTGAGTATCATCCCGTCTGTGTTTATCGGGATAGGCGGTGGATATGATTTTTCGGGGAAAGCCTCCTATGTGATATTGCAGTACGGGATTCAAGCAGACTATATGCAGTCACGCCGGTTTCACTGGGGGCTCTCCCTCGGTGGTCTTGTCGTTTCCGGGGCATCCGAAGACGAGCAGGGAGATCCTGTGATGAAAACCGGCTGGTATGTGGGACTGCGGCTGAAATGGATAATCGGAGAGGAATGGTAGTTATGAAGGTGTTTGA